>JBEUIR010000241.1:0-2269 GCA_040415395.1 Candidatus Thiothrix namsaraevi | reverse complement strand
ATGACACCGGGAACAGGCGCGTAAATGTCAGATGCCGCCTTGACGGATTCGGCAACCGCACAACCGTCTTCCGCACCGAATTCTGTGCCAACTTCCGGTAAATCAACGTGTACCAAATCGCCCAGCAACTCTTGCGCATGGTCAGTAATGCCGACGGTAACAGTGCCGTCGCCGTTGTCACGTACCCATTCGTGGGATTTGGTGTATTTCAAATCGGATGGAACATTGCTCATAAATAACTCCTAACAACTTAATTCAAAACAGATTTGCCATTGCGAGCGAACACAGGTTTCACCACTTTGGCGGGATGCAATTTGCCGCGAATATCGACCTCGCAAGTCTCACCACAGCTTGCTGGCACACGTGCCAACGCAATTGCTACGCCGAGTGTAGGCGAAAAAGTACCGCTGGTGGTTTCGCCATCACCGCCTTCACAAATAACTTTCATGTGGCTGCGCAATACGCCCTTACCTTCCAGCACCAATCCAACGAACTTTTGCGGGATTCCGGCAGCTTTCTGTGCTTCCAACGCGCTGCGCCCGATAAAGTTACGCTCTGCTGGCTGCCAGCCGATTGTCCAGCCCAAACCTGACACTAATGGGGATGTGGTCTCGTCCATGTCTGTGCCGTAAAGGTTCATGCCCGCTTCCAAACGCAGGGTGTCGCGTGCGCCCAAGCCAATCGGCTTGATACCCGCCGCCAGCAGGGCATCCCACACTTTTGGGGCTTGCTCAGCGGGAAACATCATTTCAAAACCGTCTTCGCCGGTGTAACCGGTGCGGGCAATGAACCAATCTTCGCCCAATTCAGGGGTATCAGGTGTAGGGTTGGCGGAGACAAAAGCACCGTAGAAGGGTTTTAAGGGTTCGACAATAGCGACTTCGTGGGCAGGCATAATCCCCATGACTTTGGCACGCGCTTGAGGGCCTTGAACTGCCACTAGGGCGAGATCCGTGCGTTCGGTTAAGGTGGCATCAAACCCTGCCAGTTGCTGGCTCATCCACGCAAGGTCTTTTTCGGTAGTAGCGGCATTCACCACGATACGCCATTGGGTGTCATGAATGCGGTACACAATCAGGTCGTCGATGACACCGCCTTGCTCATTCAGCATACAGCTATACAAAGCTTTGCCTGCTTCCTGAAGTTTAGCGACGTTATTCGCCAAGAGGCGTTGCAAATAGGCTTGGGAATCCACCCCCGTCAGGTCGAGTACCGTCATGTGTGACACGTCGAACATACCCGCGTCATGACGGACTTGATGGTGTTCTTGCAGTTGTGAGCCGTAGTGGATGGGCATTTCCCAGCCCGCGAAATCGACCATTTTCGCACCGGATTCAAGGTGCTTGGCGTAAAGTGCAGTACGTTGCATTAGGATTCTTCCAGTTTAACAGGCACAAAAAAAGGGCGGCAAGCCGCTAAGCTTGCCGCCCCTCTGTCCGTTTACCTGAGAGATTCCCGTTGCCGGTTACTACCCTTCGGTGAGTGCGTCCGCACTGCTCTCCAGAGTCAGATCTAGTTCTGCCAGTCCTTTTGCCTGAGCGTTTCCGGGCGGAATTGCGCCTTCGGCGGTTGCGGCAACCTTGCGGTGGGCAACGCTCTCCTGCCAGTGTTTACTGAATGCGGGCGATTGTAGCGGATGCCGTGCCGCAACTAAAGCACCATTTACGCCTGCGAGGTGAAAAGGGGGTTGTCGATTGTATCTGATGCAGTGCAACACCCCAAGCCGTCTTTGGGCAAACCTTGCTTTATGTCAGGAGAGTTGCATAAACCCCAACGCCCCCATTTATCCCGAAGCGCGGTAAGAACATAATCAAACCCTAATAAAGATACACAAATACTGAACCACGGTTGGTAGGAGAATGAGCCATCATGAACAAGGGCAGATCCACGGTGCGCAATACCGTCATCCTGTTTGCGACCTTAATGTTGTTCTGGTTAATGCTAAGCGGCAAGCTAACGGCAGATGTTTTGTTGGTTGGCGCAGTCGTCTCGCTGTTAATTGCGCTGCTCTATCCTAACGGTCTGTCGTTTTTTACTGAGTTTCGGTTTACCCCGGCGGCAATCATTGCGGGCTTGCGCTACTACGGTTACTTCTTTAAAGAACTGTTCAAATCCAATCTGAAAATGGCTGCCATTGTGTTATCGCCCTCACTCCCGATTGCGCCCGCCATCGTTAAAGTACGCACCAAACTGAAAAGCCGGATGGGACGCTTAATGCTGGCGAACTCCATTACCCTGACACCGGGAACGCTAAGCGTTGAGCTGGAGG
>JBEUIR010000240.1:0-4155 GCA_040415395.1 Candidatus Thiothrix namsaraevi | reverse complement strand
TTTTAATACGCCCGCGAGTTTTTCTGGGGTTAAATCGCGCTGCTGAATTAATAACGCCGCGCCGTTTTCCGCCAGATAGTTACCATTCGCGGTCTGGTGGTCATCCACCGCGTGTGGATAAGGCACTAACACTGCCGCCACGCCTGCCGCTGCCAATTCGGCAATGGTGAGCGCACCGGCACGGCAAATCACCAAATCCGCCCATGCATACGCTTCCGCCATATCTTCAATGAACGGCATCACGTCAGCATTAACACCGGCTGCGGCGTATTGGCTGCGAGCATCGTCAATGTTTTTCACGCCAGCTTGATGGCGCACCATTGGACGAATTACCGCATCCAATTGCGCCAATGCTTGCGGAACCATCTGATTCAAAGCTTGCGCCCCCAAACTGCCACCGACCACCAGTACATGCACCGGCTCATCGTCACGGTCAACCAAGCGCTCTAGCGGGGCTGGCAAACTGGCAATATCCAAACGCACCGGGTTGCCGGTTGCCATCACCTTTTGGCTGGCAGCAAATGTGCCGGGGAAACCTTCCAACACCCGCCGACTGACACGCGATAACAGTTTATTGGTTAAACCTGCGACGGCATTTTGCTCATGAATCACTACCGGCTTGCCGAGCAACGCCGCCATTAAGCCACCGGGGCCTGCCACAAAGCCGCCCATGCCCAATACCGCAGCAGGTTGATGGTTACGCACGATTTGCAGCGCTTGCCACAACGCCCGTACCAAATTCACTGGCGCTAACAACAATGCCCGCAAGCCTTTACCACGCAAGGCACTGACATCCAACCACGCCATTTCAATACCGGCTTCGGGAATCACCCGCGCTTCTAAACCTTTGCGCGTCCCCATCCACACCACGGGAATCCCCTGTGCAATCAAGGCACGCGCTACCGCCAGACCGGGGTAAACGTGCCCACCCGTGCCGCCTGCGGTAATCATAATCGGACGCTGCTGTTTACTCGCCACGGGTAGTCCTCCGAATCGCTCGCGCTTTGGGTGGTTTGGGCGCACCCACTTCCGGCAAACCAAACTGTACCAACTGGGTTTCACGGTGTACTCGCATCAATAACGCCATTGACATCAACGTCACCAATAAACTGCTCCCGCCATAACTCATCAGCGGCAAAGTCAAACCTTTCGGGGGCAATACCGCCAAGTTCACCCCAATATGCAGAATGACCTGAAACCCCATCCAGAATCCGATGCCATAAGCCACATACGCGCCAAAGTGCTTACCCGCCTTATCTGCCTGAAAACCAATCACAAACGCGCGTAACACCAGCCAGCCGTACAAACTCAGCACCACCAACATACCGATAAAGCCGAACTCTTCCGCCAATATCGAGAAAATAAAATCGTTGTGTGCTTCCGGCAGGTAAAACAACTTCTGGATACCACCACCCAAGCCATTCCCAAACCAACCACCGTCACCAATCGCCATCAGCGCATGAACCGTCTGATAACCCTTATCGGCTTCGTGCGCCCAGGGGTTCATCAAGGCATCCCAACGCGCCCCCCGATAACCCATCATCGACACCGGAATCATTACCAAAATCGCACCGCCAAGCAGAAGACCCAGACGTTTCAACGGCACACCGCCCAAAAATAGCAGTGCCAAACCCGTCACAAGAATCACCACCGTCGAACCAAAATCCGGCTCCAATAACAGCAAACCACCGGTTACACCCAACACCACCAAGGGAATTAACAAGGGCTGATACGACGGCGACGTCGCCAAGCTTTTTCCATGACGAATTAAATAACCTGACAAGTACAGCAACATAATCAGTTTTGCCAACTCTGATACCTGCACCGACATAAAGCCCAGATTCAGCCAGCGCCGACTGCCATTCACTTCCTTGCCAATACCGGGAATCAGCACCAATACCAACAAAGCCAGTACAATCGGCAATAAACGCACGCCTAATTGCTGCCAGAAATCCATCCGAATCTGGTACATCCCCAGCGCCAATACCAAGCCTATCGCCAAAAAGAACGTCTGGCGTTGCAGGTAAAAATACGGGTCGTTGTACTGCTTTTCTGCCACCCATAACGACGCCGATGCCAACATCACAACCCCGATCCCAATGATTGCCAGCAACGCAATTAGCAAATCACGATCCACATAACGTGACCAAAAATTGTCGGTCGGGGTATCCAGCATCAAGGCAGGCAGTTTAATCATAGCAAGCTCCTGACCTCCGCACTGAACACGTCACCGCGATGCACATAGCTTTTGAACATATCAAAACTCGCGCAAGCCGGTGACAGCAGCACATTATCCCCCGGCTGCGCCAGCTCTGCGGCAATAGCCACCGCATCCGCCATATCGTGGGCAAACACATACGGCGCGTAACCTTCCACCACATCGGCAATTTTATTGCGGTCTTCGCCAATCAATACCAATGCCCGTGCTTTTGTCATTGCCACCGCACGTAAGGGCGAAAAATCGGCACCTTTGCCCTGCCCTCCGGCAATCAGCACCGTTTTACCGGGCAAACCAGCCAAGGCTGCCAGCGTCGCGCCAACATTCGTGCCTTTGGAATCGTTATACCAATTCACCCCGGCGCGTTCGCGTACCCATTGGGTGCGATGTGCCAAACCGGTGAATTCACGCAAAGCCGCCAACATACCGTCCAGCGGAATACCTGCCGCTTCACCCAACGCCAGCGCCGCCAGTGCATTCGCGTAGTTATGCTCACCCGGCAACCGCATTTCATCCACAGCCAGCAACAAGGTTTCACCTTTAGCTAACCAACGCTTACCGGCGTGTTCGCGCAGACCGTATTGACCGTCCGTCGGAATATCCAAGCCAAAACTGACGCTATACCCGCATTCCACCTGGCTTAGCATCGCCATCACTACCGGATCGTCACGATTTACTACCGCACATCCACAATGTTGGTACGCAACTTGCTTAGCGGCAGCATAATCAGCAAAGCTGGGGTATCTATCCATGTGGTCTTCGCTGACATTTAAGACCACGGCTGCAATGGCGCGTAGCGACTCGGTAGTTTCCAACTGAAAGCTAGAAAGCTCCATCACATACACATCCGGCGTCGGCTGTGTCAGCAAATCCAGCGCGGCATAGCCCAGATTGCCGCCTGCGTAGGACTTCATCCCAGCTTTTTGCGCCATTAAATCCACCAGCGTGGTGACACTGCTTTTACCGTTAGAACCCGTAATCGCAATCACAGGTGCTAGTGCTTCGCGCACAAACAACTCAATGTCGCCAATGATTGCCGCACCGCGTTCACCGGCGGCATGGATTTCCGGGGTCGCAATCGCAATACCGGGGCTAACCACCAAGGTAGCCGCACTGGCAAACCAAGCCGCTGCTTCAGCAAATGCCCCGAAGTGGTAAGGCGTTTGCGGAAATTCTGCCAGCAACTCAGCCTTACCCGGCGGATTCGCACGGCTATCCACCACCGCAAAAGCCACGCCACGCGCCTGTAAATGCCGCGCAACCGATAATCCAGTCTGACCTAAGCCAACCACCAGCGTATCCCAATTGTGCATTTGCATTGTCATACTAGTGTCACTCATTGCCTTAACGAATCTTCAGCGTTGCCAAACCAATCATCACCAGAATCACGGTGACAATCCAAAAACGGACAATAACTCGTGGTTCAGGCCAGCCCTTCTTCTCATAGTGGTGATGCAAAGGAGCCATACGGAAAATCCGCTTGCCTCCTGTCGCTTTAAAATAGCCCACCTGCATAATAACCGAGAGGGTTTCTAACACAAAAATCCCGCCCATAATTGCCAGCACGATTTCCTGACGTACCACCACTGCGACGATACCCAGCGCCGCACCCAGTGCCAATGCACCCACGTCGCCCATGAACACTTGCGCGGGGTACGTGTTAAACCATAGAAATCCCAAACCTGCACCAAATATTGCCGCGCAAAACACCACCAGTTCGCCCGCACCGGGAATTCGTGGCACCCCCAAATATTGTGAAATCGTGGCATGTCCGCTCGCATAAGCAAAAACGGCCAAACCGCCCGCCACCATGATTGTCGGCATAATCGCTAAGCCATCCAAACCATCCGTCAGGTTCACCGCATTACTTGAACCGACTATCACCAAATACACCCAAGGAATGAAAAACCCAGCATCTGCTTAAACATGATTGTAAA
>JBEUIR010000239.1:0-4160 GCA_040415395.1 Candidatus Thiothrix namsaraevi | reverse complement strand
GTGATCGTGGATCATTTACGTGGTGAGACGGTCGTTGTCTCTGAAGAGGAATTTACCGAAGCATTTGCTGAAATACAGACAGATATGGCAGCAACGAACGTAGAGACGCAAAATTTTGCGTCTCTACAGGTGCAAATTGCCGAAGATTTGCCGGAACAATTTACCGCTGGGGTTGAGCGTATCCGCGAGTACATCGCGGCGGGGGATGTGTTTCAGGTGAATTTATCGCGGGCATGGCGTGGCGACATACAGTCGGAACATTCTGCGACTGACGTTTACCGCTGGTTACGTAAAACCAACCCCGCTCCGTTTGCCTGTCTGGCAGATTTTGGCGAATTCGCGGTAATTAGTTCCTCACCAGAACGTTTGGTACGGGTGCAGGCGGATAGGGTGGATACCCGCCCGATTGCGGGTACACGCCCACGCGGTGCTGATCCTCAACGTGATCAAGCTTTGTTGGAAGAGCTGATTGCACACCCCAAAGAACGCGCTGAACACATTATGTTGATTGACTTAGAGCGCAACGATTTGGGGCGGATCTGTGAATACGGTACAGTCAATGTCGATGAATTAATGGTGGTGGAAAGCTATCAACACGTCCACCACATTGTTTCCAATATTCAGGGGACATTGCGGAAAGGCATGACACCTGGGCAAATAATTCGCGCTGTCTTCCCCGGTGGGACGATTACCGGCTGCCCCAAAGTGCGCTGCATGGAAATCATTGCCGAACTGGAACAAACCGGCAGAGGCGCTTACACCGGCTCGGTCGGCTATCTGAATCACAACGGCGATATGGATTTGAATATCCTGATTCGCACCATGACGTTGCAAGGCAAACAGTTGCAATTTCGCACGGGTGCGGGCATCGTCATGGATTCGGTTGCCCCCAACGAACTCAAGGAAACCCGCCATAAAGCGCGAGGTTTGCTGCGGGCGCTCGGTCATGATATGGGTTAACGGCGACATCGCGACGCATTTACCGGTCACGGATCGGGGTTTGCTGTACGGTGATGGCGTGTGGGAAACCATCGGTGTGCAACAGGGCAAACCGCAATTGCTCGACTGGCATTTGCAACGCCTCAGTGCCGGTTTGCAAGCGTTGAACATCAGTTTTCCCAATCTTGAAGCATTCCGTGCGGAAATACTGGCTACTTGTGTTGCGCAAGAACGTGCAGCCCTCAAATTAATCGTCACGCGCGGCAGTGGGCAACGGGGTTACAGCCCAGCAACCACGACTGAACCAACCCGCATTCTGCAATTATCCCCTTGGGCAAACTACCCAGTCAGTTACACCGAACAGGGTATCCGTTTAACTTTGTGTGAAACCCGCTTAGCACATCAACCGCGTTTAGCCGGTTTCAAACACCTGAACCGCTTGGAACAAGTGTTGGCAAGGGCTGAATTTGGCAGCGATTATCAGGAAGGGCTGGTCTGCGATTATGGCGGCAACGTTATCGAGGGGACGATGAGTAACCTATTCGTGATACGTACCGATGGTGCAATTTGTACACCTGATTTAACACAATGCGGTATTGCGGGCGTAATGCGCCGATATATTATCCAAACGCTTGAGAAATTTGGCTGTCAATGCCACATTCACCCCTTAACGCTGAAGGACGTTGCACAGGCGCACGCACTTTTTATGACCAATTCCCTGATTGGTTTATGGCCTGTACGCGAATTTTCCGGCAAACAGTACACCCTACCGCCATTGCTTAGGGATTTGCAGGCGGCAATACACACACTAGCATGAAACTGTTATTCAAATTAATCAGCCTTTTAACCATTACCGCGATAGCCACCGTTGGATTTTTAGCCTGGTATCAGTACCAGCATTTTCAGGAAACGCCCATTGCGGTAACGCCGGACAATGCCCTATTTGAAATCAAACCGGGCAGCAATATTCGTCAAGTCGCCAAACAGTTAGCAGAAAAAAAGCTCATCGAACATGAGTTGCTATTTTTTGCTCATGCACGTATCACTGGCAAAGCGACGCAAATCAAAGCAGGGGAGTACCAACTTGAACCCGGCATGACGCCAGATGATGTCTTGCAGAAATTTGTATCCGGTCAGGTACTGCAATACCAACTAACGATTCTGGAAGGCAAAACCTTTAAGGATATTTTGGCAGACATACGCAAACACCCTAATATTGAGCAAACGTTAGGTGATGCGGATGAACAAGCGATTATGCGTCAATTGGGCGCACCGGAAGGCATGTCTCCAGAAGGTTGGTTTTATCCAGATACCTACAGTTTTCCGCGCAAAACCACCGATTTAGCTTTTTTACAGCGCAGTTATAAAGCCATGCAAACCTATTTGCAGAAAGCGTGGGAAGGGCGCGAACCACATCCGCATATTAAAACCCCTTACGACGCCTTGATTTTGGCATCTATTGTGGAAAAAGAAACGGGTTTGCCTGAAGAGCGCCCCTTAGTGGCAAAAGTATTTTTAAATCGCCTTGATCTAGGGATGTTGCTGCAAACTGACCCTACGGTGATTTATGGTATCGGCGATAAATATGACGGCAATATTCGCAAAACTGACCTGCAAACCGATACTCCCTACAACACTTACACACGGGCTGGTTTAACACCTACACCGATTGCTACCCCCAGTAAGGCGGCGATTGATGCGGTGATGCACCCGGCTGACAATCGCAAAGTATTGTATTTTGTGGCAACCACACCGGGTGGCGCATCCCATTTCTCAGAAACCCTCGATGAACATAATCAAGCCGTGCGTCAATACATCCTCAATCGAAATAAAACCAAGGAATCACAACCATGAAGCGCGGTGTTTTTATTACGCTGGAAGGCGGCGAAGGTGCCGGTAAAAGCACCAATGTGCCGTGGATAGCGGACTATTTGCGCTCCCAAGGCAAGACCGTGTTAGTGACCCGCGAACCCGGTGGTACAGAAGTCGCGGAAGCGATCCGTGAGGTATTGCTATCCCCTGAGTTGCCGGGAATGAATGCGGATACCGAATTGTTGCTCATGTTTGCCGCTCGTAATGAACACTTGCAAACCAAGATTTTACCTGCCTTGGCACGGGGTGAATGGGTGATTTGCGACCGTTTTACCGATGCAACTTACGCTTATCAAGGCTATGGGCGTGGTATTGCTTTATCGCGCATTGCGACCTTGGAGCAGTGGGTGCAAGGCGATGTACGCCCCGATTACGTGATTTTGTTTGATATTGATGTGGCAACTGGGATGGCAAGGGCACAAGCGCGTGGTCGTGCTGACCGTTTTGAGCAGGAACATGCGGCATTTTTCGAGCGTATCCGTGATGGTTATCTGCAAAGGGCAGCGGAGATGCCAGCCCGTTACCCTGTCATTCAAGCCGCACAAGCGCGTGTAAACGTCCGGGAGCAATTGCAGCAGGTGTTGGGGCGTATTATTGCTGAGAATGACCCGTGAAAGCATACCCTTGGCAAATACCGGTATGGCAGCGTTTGCAGCAAGCGAAAGTGGATAATCACCTGCATCATGCCTTATTGTTTAGCGGGGAAGATGGCTGCGGTAACGAGGAATTCCTTGCTGCTTTGGCTAACAGTTTATTGTGTTTAAATCCCGACAGTGACGGCAGTGCTTGTGGTCAGTGCCGTAGTTGTCAGGTGCAGGCAGCAAAGGCACACCCGGATTTCATGGCGGTGAAGCTATTAGAAGATAAGCAATCTATCCTGATTGAGCAGATTCGTGAGCTGAACTATTTTTTGGGGTTGAGCCGCAGTTATAGCCCGCGTCGACTTGTCATTATTCAACCTGCGGAGCGCATGAATGTCAATGCAGCTAATAGCCTGTTGAAATCATTGGAAGAACCCGCTCCTGATACCCATATTTTGCTGCTGACTGCACACCCCGGATTATTATTGCCGACGATTCGCAGCCGTTGCCAAGCGGTGCGTTTACCGTTGCCGACGCATCAACAGGCGCTGGCATGGTTGCAACCGCAAACCTTGCAACACCCCATCGAGTCATTATTGGAAACGGCTTTGGGCAGGCCATTAATCGCATTGGCTTTGGATGCTACGGATACGTTGAGTCATCGGAGTCAATGGTTGGTGCATTTAACCCAATGCCTACAGGGTCAGGGTAATATTACCGAGATTTCGGCATATTGGGAAAAATTTGACAAAGTGCAGTTGTTAGACT
>JBEUIR010000238.1:0-4166 GCA_040415395.1 Candidatus Thiothrix namsaraevi | reverse complement strand
AATCATAAAAAAAAACAACAAAAGTTACTTAAACGGTTAGATACCATTAGCAAAGATAGAACTTTCTTATGAATAGATGATTATCTATAATGATGCGCTAATCTCATGAAAATAATAAACTAACAACAGGAACACTCACCCATGCACATGACACCTGCTCAAATCTTTGTCGATCACAGTGGCACCAGCGAGGGCTTGCTGCAATTGCTGGATAACGCCGTCACGGCTGGAGCAAAAAGTATCTTAGTACTCGCCGCCGATGCCAACGGCTTTACCCCGGCACAACTCGACACCCATTTACAAGCACTGCCCATCCCCATCTTTGGTGGTATCTTTCCTGAAATCATTGCCAATGGGCAAAGCCTGCAACAAGGCAGTGTGGTCTGCGCCTTACCGCTTGCCAGTCAGGTGTACCATGTCGAACAGCTATCTGACCCTAATGCGGACTATTTCTCCGCCATAGAAGCCCTGTCCGCGCAAACACCCGCCAATGCCACACTAGTGACCCTGGTTGATGGCCTGAGCAAACGCATAGGAACGCTGCTAGAAAGCCTGTATGAAGTCTTTGGCGGACACTATCAGTATATCGGCGGTGGGGCTGGCTCCCTCAGTTTTGTACAAAAGCCCTGCCTGTTCAGCAACCAAGGCTTGCGGATGGATTGCGCCCAACTCACCTGCATCGAGTTGCCGCTCAGTATCGGTATCGAACACGGTTGGCACAAATTCGCCGGACCATTCTTTGTAACCGGCGCATACAACAACACCATTACCACGCTCGATTACCAACCCGCCTTTGAAGTGTATCGACAAGTTGTCGAAGCTGACAGCGGCAAACGCTTTGCAGATGGTGAGTTTTTTGACATCGCCAAAGCCTATCCCTTTGGCTTAGAACGCCTAAGCAGCGATGTTGTGGTACGTGACCCACTCTTTGTCGACGGTAATAAATTAATCTGTGTGGGCGAAGTACCTGCCAATCACATCATTTACATCCTCAAAGGTGAGCCGGATGACCTGCTGGCGGCATCACACGCTTGTGCCAACACCGCCATCCAGACGCAAAACCCGCCCGTATTGGCATTATTATTCGACTGCATCAGCCGTACCCTATTTTTACAAGAACGCTTTGCGGAAGAAGTCGATAATATTTGCTCCAAATTACCCGCAGGCACACCGTTGATAGGGGTTTTATCGTTGGGAGAAATCGCGGATGCAGGTAACACCTGCCTGGAATTTTTCAACAAAACCATCGTGCTGGGCATCCTCACTGAAACTGGAGAATCAGCGGCATGAATCCGACGCTGGAACTGGTTTCAGTCCAATACGCACTCGCCTTATTGATTGGGCAAGACCTCGATTTGCACACCATGTTACGCAAATTTCTGCCTCCAGCCTTAAAGTTGCTGAATTGCCGCAGCGGTTACATCTGGTTACACAAAGGCGTAAAACAGGATAATGCCACACAAGCCCCGCCACCTTGTTACAGCTACCCTGCCTTGCGCGGTACACTCGAAGCAAATCAGCCACAGTTAGCCGCACAGATCCAGCAATGCGCTAACCAAGGCTGGCTGATTAAAAAACCGGGGGAAATAATCCCCATAGGGGACATGTATTACCATTTCATGCCACTTGGCGATAACGGTTTATTGGTGGTCGTGCGTGACCCACCTTTGCCAGAAACCCACATACTCGCCTTAGGTTTGGTGCTTAAACGTCTGGAAACCGCCTGTTTAGCCTGCTTACAACACGCTTATCTGGAAGAAGCCCGTACAGAAGCCTTGCAAGCCAAGGAAATGGCAGAAAAAGCCAGCAAAGCCAAAAGCGAATTTCTGGCGATGATCAGCCACGAAATCCGCACCCCCATGAACGGCATTATCGGCTTAACGGATTTAATGTTGTACAGCGAGGTGTCAGAGTCGCAACGCGAACACTTGGGTATGATCAAATCCTCATCGAATGCCCTGCTGGATATTATCAATGAGATTCTCGATTTCTCACGCATTGAAGCCGGAACACTGACGATCAACACCGCCCCGTTCCAATTACGTGCCTTATTACAAGATACCTTTATGCCACTCGCCTTACGCGCTCGTGCCAAACAGTTGCAGTTTCAGTGGGACATTCATGCCAACGTGCCGGATGCCTTAGCCGGTGACATCGGGCGTTTACGCCAAGTCATGATCAATTTAGTTGGCAATGCTATTAAATTCACCGAACAGGGGGAAGTCAGCGTCACCATCAGCCTGCAAAGTGGTGCTCCCAACGGGCAAGCGTGTGTAATGTTTGCAGTACGTGATACCGGCATTGGCATTCCCCGCGCCAAACAAGCGAGTATTTTTCAGCCGTTTCAGCAGGCGGACAGCTCCATCACCCGGCGCTATGGCGGCACGGGTTTAGGCTTAACGATTTCCTCACAATTGATCACCATGATGGGCGGCACCTTACGGGTAGACAGCGATGTGGGCGAAGGCAGCATTTTCCACTTCAGCGTCCCCTTCGCAGTCGTCACTCACGTTAAACCCACTGCACCAACAGCGGCGCAGACGCTGGCGCGTGCCGAGCGGGTTTTATCCATTTTGTTGGCAGAAGACAATGCCGTCAACCGGATGCTGGCAGTGCGCCTGTTAAACAAAGCCGGACATCACGTCAAAGTCGCCGAAAATGGGCGCGATGCCGTGCAGGAATGGCAAAACAATCGCCCAGATGTGATTCTCATGGATGTGCAAATGCCCATTATGGATGGCTTAGAAGCCACTACCTTGATTCGTACCCAAGAACACGCCCAACAATTGCCACATACCCCGATTATTGCCCTAACCGCCAATGCCATGAGCAGCGACCGCGAACAATGCCTGAACAGCGGTATGGATGATTTCCTCAGCAAACCCTTCAACATACAAGATTTACTGGAAGTGTTAATGCGCGTTTGTCCCGTCACAGAAATCAAGGATAAGTAGCGAAATATCATCCGGTGTTTCCGTGGCATCATCATCCAACCCCAAGGTTACGGCTAACTGCTGAATGAGCTGCTGGGCAGGTTGTCGCCGCAAAGGCTGCAAATGATTTTTCAAGGCAAGTTCGGTCATCATCGCACCATTTGCCTCGTGCAACTCCAACAAACCGTCTGAATACAAAATCAACCGGCTCCCGCTTGGAAATGGCAGGCGTATCGTGTCGTACTCCATATCCGGCAATAAGCCAATCGGAAAGCCGGTGCAATCCAGTTGCTCCCACGTATCGCTGATTGGGCTATACAAAAACGGTTGCGGATGACCAGCTTGCACAAAATACAACTGCTCTTCACGGGTATCGACCACGCCCATAATCAGCGTCAGGTAATGATCCCCCGTGTCCAATTGGTAATGCAGATGATGATTCAGACGTTCCGCCAAGCGTGACGGCAAGGTGGCGACCGCATGAGGTGACAAATCATCCAAACAATGTAACTCGCTGGTAGCACTCAGCAAGGTTTGCAAACACATCGACAACAACGCCGACGCAATCCCGTGACCGGACACATCAATCGAATAAAAGAACAATAAATTATCATCAATGGAAAAATAGTTAAAGGTATCGCCGCCAATATATTGAGCAGGTTGGAAAAACCAATCCACACGAATACGTCCGAATATTTTTTGGTTAGGCAGCACCCCAGCTTGTAACACCGCTGCACGTTGCAGATCATTTTTTATCAATTGTTGGGCAGCCGAGAGCGAATCATTGACACTTGCTAAGTGACGATTTTTGTCTTCCAAGGTATGTTCCAGATCCAACACACGTTGAGCGGCACGCAAACGCACTTCTAACTCTTCGCGCACAATCGGTTTGGTCGCAAAATCATCCGCACCCGCTTCCATACCTTGAATCAAATTTTGCTTACCTGACATACCAGTTAGCAAAATGATGTAAACGTAATAAGGCAACTCCGCTGCGCGTACTGTGCGACATAAGGTTGGTCCATCCATGACCGGCATAACCCAATCACTGATAACCACTTGAAAATGGTGCTGTCGGATCAATTCCCACGCTTCCTGACCGTGGTCAGCCAGCATCACCTGATGACCCATCAGGGTAAGAATACGGCGCAGAATCAATTGCATATCTCTGGCATCATCAACGACTAGAATATTCATTGGCTATATCTTATTTTTATGATGTTATTAACACTC
>JBEUIR010000237.1:0-4190 GCA_040415395.1 Candidatus Thiothrix namsaraevi | reverse complement strand
GGGCGTATTAAAAGATTTGTGTACGGATCGCGCTCGTTTACGGCAAATGAGCATCGCGTCACGCACCTTGGCGAAACCTCACGCAACGGCACAAGTGGCAGCGATTTGTGCCGCTTACGCCGGTTATGATTTCGATAATTCAGCAGGAAAACAACAATGAAAATAGGCAAGGACGATCTGGCTCGCAAACGCATTAATCGGCTGCATTTCATCGGTATCGGTGGTGCGGGGATGGGCGGTATTGCCGAGGTGGTCGCCAATTTGGGCTATCAGGTATCCGGTTCGGATGTGGCAGAGGGCGCAATGACCCGCCGTCTGCAATCGCTGGGGATTACGGTTTACAAAGGTCATGCAGCGGAAAACGTTGCGGGTGCGGACGTGATCGTGGTGTCGACCGCGATTGATGCGACTAACCCTGAAGTCGTCGCGGCGCGTGAAAAACGTTTGCCGATTGTGCGCCGTGCGGAAATGTTGGCGGAGCTGATGCGTTTCCGGCAGGGCATTGCGGTGGCGGGTACGCACGGTAAAACCACGACGACCAGTTTGACCACGAGTTTGCTGGTGGAAGGCGGGATGGATCCAACTTACGTGATCGGCGGCAAACTGAACAGTTCCGCGAGCAATTCCAAACTCGGTACGGGTGAATATCTGGTGGCGGAGGCGGATGAAAGCGATGCGTCATTCCTGCACTTGCAACCGATGATTGCGGTGGTGACGAATATCGACGAAGACCACATGTCGACGTATGGCAACGATTTCAATAAGTTGAAGCAAACGTTTATCGAGTTTTTGCATCACTTGCCGTTTTATGGCTTGGCGGTCTTGTGCGTGGATGATGAATACGTGCGCGAAATCATGCCGGAAGTCGGGCGACCTATTGTCACTTACGGCATTGATCAGGAAGCGGACGTGCGGGCGACGAATCTACGCTTTGAGGGTACACAAAGCCATTTTACGGTGCATTGTGTCAAAGGTAATCGCACCTTAGACATCGTGCTGAATTTGCCGGGGCGTCACAACGTTTTGAATGCACTGGCGGCGATTGCGATTGCGGCGGAATTGGATGTGTCGGATCACGCCATTCGGGATGGTTTGCGCAAGTTTGACGGCGTAGGACGGCGTTTTCAGCAATACGGTGACATTACCTTTGCACCCGGCAAGCAAGCAACCTTGGTCGATGATTACGGGCATCACCCACGTGAAATGAAAGCGACGTTGGAAGCTGTGCGCAATGCGTGGCCGACGCGGCGTTTGGTGCAGGTGTTTCAGCCACACCGTTACACCCGTACTCGCGATTTGTTTGAAGATTTCGCACAAGTGTTGTCGGAAACCGATGTGTTGGTGTTAATGGATGTGTATCCCGCCAGCGAACAGCCGATTCCGGGCGCGGATGGGCGGGCGTTGGCGCGAGCGATTCGTATCCGTGGCAAGGTTGACCCGATTTTTGTGACCGACGTGGAAGACGTACCGGGCGTGTTAAAGCATGTGTTGCAAGACGGTGATGTGATTCTGACCCAAGGCGCGGGTAGCGTGGGTGCATTAGCCGCGAGTTTGCCCGAAAAACTGATGCTGAAGCCGGAGGGTGGTGCATGAGCCAGAATCTGACGGCTAAATTCGGCAAAGTCGCGGTGTTATACGGTGGTTGGGCAGCCGAACGCCCAGTGTCGCTGAAAAGTGGCGCAGCAGTGTTGGCAGCCTTGCAAGCCAGTGGTGTGGATGCGCATGGCATTGATGTTGACCGTAACATTATTAAGACACTTCAAGACGGTGGCTTTGATCGGGTATTTAATATCCTGCACGGTGCTGGCGGCGAAGATGGCGTGTTGCAAGGTGCGCTGGAAATTCTCGGTTTGCCCTATACCGGCTGTGGGGTGATGGCTTCGGCGATTAGCATGGATAAGCTCATGACCAAACGGGTCTGGGCAGGTGCGGGCTTGCCGACGCCAGCGTATCGGGTGCTGACAGCGGCTACCGATTTTGATGCGGTGGTTGCCGAGTTGGGTTTGCCGTTGATGGTGAAACCGGCGACGGAAGGTTCCAGCATTGGCATGAGTAAGGTGAAAGCGGCGGCGGATTTGGCGGGTGCTTACCACAAAGCCGCACAATGCAGCGCGGTGGTGATTGCTGAGCAGTGGATTACTGGCGCGGAATATACCGCTGGAATCGTCGCGGGCGAGTCCTTGCCGCTGATCCGTTTGGAAGTGCCGGGTGAGTTTTACGATTACGAAGCCAAATATATCTCGGATGATACCCGCTATTTCTGCCCCTGTGGTTTGGATGCGGCGGAAGAGCAGGCCATGCAAGTGCTGGCACAGCAAGCGTTTGCTGCGGTTGGCGGGCGTGGCTGGGGGCGAGTTGACCTGATGCGTGATGCCCAAGGCAAAGCGTGGTTGATTGAGGTCAATACAAACCCCGGCATGACGGATCACAGTTTGGTGCCAATGGGTGCTCGCGCTATCGGGATGGACTTTAACGCGCTGGTGGTGCGCATTTTGGAGACGACATTGTAATGGCAACAACACGCCGCAACACAGTTAAACGTACCCGCTCAGGTTTTAGTTTGCCTGAGGTGTCGCCGGTCTTACTGAGGCTGATTGCGGGGTTGGTGTTGGGTGTTATGTTGTTGGCAGGCGGCTTAGGGGTAAGGGCAATGCTCAATAACCCCGAAAACCTATCCATTAGTCGGATTGATCTACAAGACGGGCTTAAGTTCATCAAAGATACAGAGTTACAAGCAATTACGGATAAATATCAGCAAACCAATTTATACCTGCTGGATACCAATGCGTTGGAAACTGAACTCAAAGCATTACCTTGGATACGTGGGGTTAGCTTGCGTAAAGCGTGGCCTGATCGTTTGATTGTGGGGATTGAAGAGCAGCATCCGGTGGCCTTTTGGGGACGGGAACGCCTGATGAATAAGTACGGTGAATTATTTAGTGCTGACCTATCCTCTATGCGTGGGTTATTGCCAACGTTATATAGCCCGGAAGATAAAGGGCGCGAAATTGCGGAGCGTTATCTGCAAGTCAAGGAATGGCTAAGCGGTTTACCATTGGAAATTTCGGAACTGACCGAAGATGTCAGCGGTTCATGGCGTTTAAAAATTAAAGATGGCCCGGAAGTCATGATCGGTAGCGAAGATCAGGAACGCCGGATACAACGCTTTCGCGTTGGTTTTCAGCAGGAATTAGCCAAAAAACTAGGCAATATACGGCGAGTTGACTTGCGTTATACCAATGGTTTTGCAGTGGAATGGAAGAAATCCCCAGTCGGCTCGCGGGAGTCAACGCGCCGATTCGCAGGAGTGAGTGATGTCAAAGAAAGAACATAACGTGATTGTAGCGCTGGATCTGGGTACATCCAAAGTGGTGGCTCTGGTCGGTGAAGTCAATGACGCAGGACGTTTGGAGATTATCGGTCTTGGTTCATACCCGTCACGGGGTATGAAAAAAGGGGTGGTGGTCAATATCGAGTCCACTATCCAGTCGATTCAACGGGCGGTGGAAGAAGCCGAATTGATGGCGGGTATCCAGATTCGTTCGGTATACGTGGGTATTGCCGGTAGTCATGTGCGCAGCCTGAATTCCCACGGGATTGTGGCGATTAAGGATAAGGAAGTCACGATCAATGATGTCGATCGCGTGATGGATGCGGCACGGGCGGTGGCAGTGCCTGCTGATCAGCGTATTTTGCATGTATTGCCCCAAGAGTACATCATTGACCAGCAGGAAGGTATCCGTGAGCCGATTGGCATGTCGGGCGTGCGTTTGGAAGCACGGGTGCATTTGGTAACGGCAGCGCACAGTGCGGCACAGAATTTGGTTAAGTGCGTGGAGCGTTGTGGCTTGCACGTGGAAGACATCATTCTGGAACAGGTCGCTTCTAGCTATGCGGTGTTGGAAGAGGATGAGAAAGAGCTGGGTGTTTGCCTCGTGGATATTGGCGGCGGAACTAGCGATATTGCGGTGTTTATGAACGGTTCGATTCATCACACGGCGGTGATTCCGATTGCAGGTGATCAAGTCACTAATGACATTGCGGTCGCGGTTAGAACCCCAACGCAACACGCGGAAGAGATTAAGATTAAGCACGGTCGGGCGCTACGTCAGCTTGTCGATGAAGACGAGTTGATTGAAGTGCCGGGCGTGGGCGAACGCGAACCGCGTAGTTTGTCGGTGCAGACGTTA
>JBEUIR010000236.1:0-4201 GCA_040415395.1 Candidatus Thiothrix namsaraevi | reverse complement strand
TGCGCAAACAACCCACCCACATCCACCCGCGCTCGCAGTTTCGCCGCCAGCAAATACAAGCCGCCCAGTTTACGATGCAAAAACAACGCATCCGCAGGCGGCGTGTGCCAGTAATCCTGTTCCATGCTCAACGCCATACCCCCATCGCGGATACGGCTGGCGAGATTCGAGGTGCCAAAATCATACGCACCTTGCCAGCGTAACGGTTCGCAGGCTTGGGCAAATAAGTCTAGCACCGCTGCGCGTTGTTCGGGTTTGATGTATTCCTGAAAGAAACCGATTTGCACCGCACCCATCTCTATCATGGCAAGATCCTGTTGCACCGCGCCTTGCATCAGTTGCCGATAACCTTCAGCAATGGTGGCGGGGTATGCGCGGGTTGCACCAAAGTCCAGCAAAATCAATTGCCCGGTGTCACGGTCATAACGGTAATTGGCGAAATTCGGGTCAGTCTGCACCAGCCGGAACTGGAAAATTTCGCGGAATAACAAGTCCATTAGCAACGTTACCAAGCGATCACGTTCTTCCTGTGGCGCATTCACCAGCGATTCAATCGGCACGCCGCCAATGTGTGTCATTGCCAGAATATTCACCCTGGTGAAATCGTCATGCACGGCAGCAAGGGTGAATTCGGGGCTATCCGCCAGCAGGGTTTGGTAATGCTGCATGTGCGCGGCTTCCTGCAAATAATCGGCTTCTTGGTGCAATTGCTGTTTGGCTTCTTCCAATAGGTGTTGGTAGTCCACGCCTTTGGGGATCAAACCGGAAATCCGTAGCAGGGTGGCGACATTATCCACATCACTGCTGATGCTTTCGCGCACACCGGGGTACTGAATTTTCAGTGCCAGATGCCGCCCGTCTTTGGTGTGCGCCGAATGCACTTGCCCAATGGAAGCCGCCGCTAGAGGTTGAAAGGAGAACTGTTGGAAGCGAGTGTTCCAGCCTTTGCCCCAGTTGTCATCCAGCACTTTTGCCAACTGGCTCAGGGGCATGGGTTTGGCGTCGGAGCGTAATCGCGAGAGGATATCGGTGAGTTCTGGGGGTAACATATCGCCCGCATCCATCGACAGCAATTGCCCGACTTTCATCGCAGCACCGCGCAGCCGTGCCAATTCATCAGCAACGCGCTTGGCATTGGCAGGGGTCAGCAACAAATCGCTGACTTTAGGGCGGTTGCCTTGGGCGAGTTGCCGTGCACCTTCGGCGATCATACCGCCTGCGACACCCGTAGCAAGTGAGCCAAGACGCACCATACGGGCAAAACGTCCGGCAGGGACGCTGGCATTGTGTTTTTCGTCGATGGTGCTCATGGTAATTGTATCAGTTCGAGATGTTCAGGATTGATGCATAAGCGATTACCGCAAGTTTGGCGCACCAGTGTTTTGGGCGGAATTTCACCAAAAAAAGCAATATAGCTGGCATCGTCTGCGCCAACCGTGCGTGGCATTCCGTCATCCTGAATCATAATGCGCCCCCGCCCGCTATTGGAAATCTGCCCCTGCCATTCCCAACATTGCGTGTCGGGGTTAACAGTGCTGAGGGATTTGAGTTGGGCTTGGAGTTTGGCTCGGTACATGCGAATTCCTTCAGGTTGAATGCTGTTGATGAAAGTGGCTGGCTTGTGCTCGAATCGCTTCACGCTCAGTGGCAGATAATTTGCGCAAGTTGCTGACCATAAACCCCATACGCGGGTGGGTGGCAAAACGCGCTTCGTGCCGATCCAGAAAATCCCAAAACAGCGTGGTGAATGGACAGGCGTCTTGCCCCACCGCTTTGGCAGGGTTGAAACGGCAATGCTGGCAGTAATTGCTCATTTTCTGGATGTATTTGCCGCTGGCAATGTACGGTTTGGACGCCATGCGCCCGCCATCCGCGTATTGGCTCATGCCCAGCGTGTTGGGCAATTCCACCCATTCGACCGCATCGACGTAAACGGCGAGATACCATTCGTGTACTTTGATGGGTTTCACGCCGTAAAGCTGCGCGAATAGCCCCGTGACCATCAGTCTTTGAATATGGTGAGCGTAACCGTGTTGCAGGGTTTGCGCGATGCTCTCGCGCAGGCAATTCATCTCGGTATCGCCCGTCCAGTAAAACGCGGGCAAATCGCGTTGCGCATCGAGCGCGTTCCATTCGTACCAGTCGGGCATGTGCAGCCAATACAAACCGCGCACGTATTCGCGCCAGCCGAGAATTTGGCGGATGAAGCCTTCCACCGCAGCTAACGGGGCACGGTGTTGCCAGTAACGTGCTTCGGCTTGGCGGATAACATCCAGCGGATTCAGCAACTTGAGGTTGAGACTGCTGGCAAGCAAGGAATGGTTGAGGAAGGGCTGATTTTGCCACATGGCATCTTGAAAATCGCCGAATTGGGGTAGGGCTTGATCGAGAAAACGGGTGAGCGCTTGTTGTGCCTGTGCGGGAGTGACCGGCCATTGCAGGCTATCCAGTGTGCCGGGATGATCGGGAAAACGCGCATTCACCAGCCGAATGACTGCTTGCGTAATCGTGTCAGTGGCGAAGTTTGGAGGCGCAGGCACGGCAGTCGGACCGGATTTTGGGAAGGATTTGCGGTTGTCGCTGTCGTAATTCCAGTTGCCGCCGATGGGCTGTTTGCCGTCTTCGAGCAGAATATTGTAGCGTTTGCGCAGTTCCCGATACCAATATTCCATGCGCAATTGCTTGCGTTCGCCTGCCCAGCGCCGGAATTCGTCGGGAGTGGACAGGAAATGGGTGTCGCTGAGCAGTTTCAGTGGGGTGTTGTAGTGCTTGCAGGTGGCGACAATTTCCAGCAAGACGCGGTAATCGCCGGGGCGTACCAGCCACACTTCGGCGGGCGAAGTGGTTTGCAGGGTCAGTGCCAGTGCTTCGCCTAAACTGGTGGCGTGGTGCTGGTCGAGTTGCTGGTAGTGCAAGGGGTATTGCTTGATGGTGAGTTCGGCAGCGAAGTGGCGCATCGCAGCGAGAAACAGCGCAATGCGTTGTTTGTGTGACCAGACGTGCGTGGCTTCTTGGGCGACTTCCGCCATCCACAAGCAATCAAGTTGCGGGTCGAAGTCTTTGAACAGCGGTGAAGCGCGGTCGAGTTGGTCGCCGAGAATCAGGCACAATTTACGCATGGGTTGCGCCCGTGTCACGGCTGCGGCGGCAGCGTTCGGAACAGTATTTCACCTCATCCCAACATTTTTCCCATTTTTTGCGCCACGCGAACGGGCGTTGGCAGACGGGGCAGGTTTTGTGGGGGAGGGTGGGTTTGTGGTGTGCCATGTACTGTGTTGAATCCTTAAACCGCAGTGTTACTGCTGATTATCAGTAATGTATAAGTCTGGTGCTATTATCGGGAGAGTTTACAAGGTATTTTTCAGATGAAGTTATACAAAACTGCTTTTAATGAGGCTGACTTGAGCCGCATCGTGGAAATGGCATGGGAAGACCGTACCCCGTTTGAGGCAATCAATACTCTCTACGGTTTGAACGAAACAGCGGTGATTGATTTGATGCGCCAGCAGATGCAGCCGTCCAGCTTTCGGATGTGGCGCAAACGCATGGCGGGGCGCACCACCAAACATTTAGGCAAGCGTGGTTTTCTGATTGGGCGCTTTGTCTGCCCATCACAACGCACCCGTTAGGAATGACAACGTGAAACAGAAAAATCCGAACCCGCAAGGCAAAGGGCTAGTGCCAGTATTAGCGGCGTTGGGCAATGCCAGCAGCGGCGTGCGCATTGTGCCGAAACACTTGGAGCAAATGACGGCTGATTTGTTTACGTCGATGTTTGTGTTGGAAAGTCGCTTCAGTTTCAAACCCGTGCGTGGGCGCAAGTATTGGCTGTATCGCTACGGCGAACGTTTTCAGCTTTCGCCAGTGTTCCCGCAGCAGTGGAGCGTGCCGACGTTTGATCAAGTGATCGGCTGCTGTGAATTGCATGATGATTTGGCGTGGACGTTGGAGTTGAGTGCGGAAACGGCACAAGACGCGGCGTTTATTGCGTACATTCGCACGCGGCGTGAAACCTTGGAACAGGCGTTGCAAGCGAGTCCGACGCTGGAGGCGGCATTGCCGGTGTATGTGGCATCTCTGCCGTTTTATCAGCGCGTGTTTGCGTCGGCATTGGCGAGTTCGTTGGGCAAGTCGATGCACATGTCGGGTATTGCGCAATTGAATTATCAACAGGCGTTTAAGGCATTGCCCGCGAGTTTTT
>JBEUIR010000235.1:0-4233 GCA_040415395.1 Candidatus Thiothrix namsaraevi | reverse complement strand
TCTTAACGACCTCTTAGCTGCGTAGGGTTATTGCTAACCCTGAGTCTGGTCAACCTAGCTCTTGCAAGCTCCGTCCTTCAGGGCGGGGTAGTTGACGCTTGTTCCTCCATCGGTACGGTTTTGTTTTTTACTTGTTATTGTTGATACTAGAACTCGGCATTAGTTGCGTCAAATCAATGCGGTATTTGTGATGTTATGCCTCTGCGCGGCGCAGCATGGCGTAGTGGGGAACGCCTTCTTCTAAGTATTGCTCGCCAAGGGTGATAAAGCCGAGGCGGGTGTAGAACGTTTCGAGGTGGGCTTGGGCGCTGATGCGGATGGCGTGGGCAGGATAGAGGTTGGTGCAGTGGTCGATTGCCACTTGCATAATGCGTTTGCCAAGACCGATGCGCCGGTATGCGTGAGTGGTGAGAACTCTGCCAATGGCGGGTTCGGGGTATTTTTCGCCGGGGTCGAGGATGCGCAGGTAGGCAGCGAGCTTACCTTCGTGCCAAGCGGTTAAATGCCAAGCGTGCAGGTCGTGCTAGTCGGTGTCGGCGCAGCAGATGCGTTGTTCGTCGATAAACACTGTTTGCCGCGCCAGCATAATGGCGTGGAGTTGGAGTGGAGACAGGATTTCAAGGCGGTTGCAGTGGATGTCGAGATTGTTTATTGCATTCATGGGGCAAGTTTAACAACGTTGAGGTTGTGTCACCACTGATGGGTTACGCGATTGTGGCAAATAAATACCCCCGCTTTAAGGGCGGGGGTTAGAGGAGTCGAAACATGGCTAGGCAGCTTATTGTTATTAATGATTACGCCTGCTCTCTGCTTCTTGGGGCTTGCTGATAAATTCTTTTGTTGTTGTTACGCTGTTCTGACTGAAAGGGTTATTGCAACCCCCGTGCCAATGCTGCGGATTTGTTTAAGTTATTGATAGTTAATGATTCTGTTTGTTGATGTGGCTGGGGGTGTCAGCAAGTGGCAGTGACGCGGCTGTCAGGAAATGACAACTGTGGCGGTATTGCATGACAAGCAACTGTTCCTGTAAATTCGTGGATTATAATCCTTGTATTTACAGGAATAGCCCATGTTAAATCGCAACATTGCCGCTGACGTACAAGCCTATCTGGCGCATTTCCCGTCCTTGCTGATCACGGGCGCACGGCAAGTGGGCAAATCCACGCTGGCCTTGCAGTTGGGGATTGAACACTACGTCACGCTGGATGACATCGCCACTTACCAAAGTGCCAAGGCTGACCCGAAAGGGTTTGTGCTAAGCCTGCCCAAGCCGGTGGTGATTGATGAGGTGCAGCGTGTGCCGGAGCTGTTCGTTGCCATCAAGGAACAGATTGACCTTGACCGCACGCCGGGGCGGTTTGTGCTGACGGGTTCGAGCAGTTTGCAGGGTTTCCGCGACATTTCCGATTCGCTGGCGGGGCGGATTGGGATTGTGGATTTGTATGCCTTCAACCTCAGCGAGATTATCGGGCAACGCTTCAATTTCATCGACCATGTGTTTTCTGGCGCGGCATTTCCGGCGGTGGCGCAAGTGACGGATATTGTGCCGCATTTGCTCAAAGGTGGGTTTCCCGAAGTGCAGACGATTGCACACGCTAAAACGCGCATGTTGTGGTTCAGTTCGTATATTCGCACTTACATTGAGCGCGATTTGCACGACATGGGCAATATCCGTAATCTCGATAGCTTTATGCGCTTGTACTTGTCGCTGGCGTTGCCCAGTGCCAATCTGCTTAACAAGGCTGATCTGGCGCGGGATTGCCAGCTTGACAATAAAACGCTGGATAATTACCTCGGCATCCTCAAGCACACTTACCAGATTGCGTTGCTCAAACCGTGGTTTAACAATGCGGCGAAACGGCTGGTGAAAATGCCCAAGGTGTTCATGCTTGATAGCGGCATTTTGTGCCATTTGCTCAAGCTCAGTAGCGCGGAGGATTTACAGCAATCCAGCCAGCGCGGGGCGGTGTATGAAACGTTTGTGTTGAGTGAATTGGTGAAGGCGAATACTTACGCGGCGCAGCCAGTGGATTTGAGCTTTTACCGCACCAGTGATGGCAAGGAAATCGACTTCGTGCTGGACAACGGTAAAGGGCTGGTGCTGCTGGAGGTGAAGGCAGCGCATAGCGTGACTCCGGCGGATTTCCGGCATATCAGCTACTTTATCGGACAGAATCCAGGGCGGGTGGTACAGGGGATGGTGTTGTATGGCGGGGAACGGGTGTTGCCGTTTGGGGAGAGTGACGGGGTGAGGTTGTGGGCAGTGCCGTTGGGGATGATGGCGGGGGTGGGTAATTTGTAAATTTAATTGATCCGTTCAGACCCTGCCATAGTATTTTTTACATCAAGTCTTGCTTCCGCACGAACTACAAACTCGCCGTTCTTGACGATGACGCATTCGTTTGTGATGGCTCTCGGATCATTCCCAAAATGTTGCTGCTTGCGCATGATCAATGTCTCGACGATTACGGCTGGCATTAAATCCTCGGTGTTCGAGAACTGCTGCCTTAAAGCTTGAACATGCTTGGTGGTACTGTGCCATTGATCCAATATGCAGGCATTCCAGACAGTGGTTGCCAGTTTCAAAACTCTTTCCAAGTCGCTTTGCGAGTAGCCATCGCCAAGCTCGTTCATCAGTGGCTCGGCATATTCGATTAGGGTAAGCGAGATCTTCTTCGTCGGGATCATGTGAATGTCTCCATAAATAACGTTGGTCTGGGCTTGTGTAGCTAACGTGTTGGCGCTTTATCCAACGCCTGAGCATCTTCATGGACGCGCTTCACATCCCGTTGTAGATGCCGTGCCAGTTCTAGCAAAAAGTCTTCGATTAATGTGTCTATATCGTTGAAAACATAGAGATGTTGGCTATTGTGCCAACAAATGGCATTAGATTCTTGCGTCAAGCTGCTTTTTTATACAGAGAAGATTCTTCTGGGAGAGTGGCAGCACGGAACTCTGGTGGAATTGTCCCCAAACAAATAGCTGTCTTGGGAACACCCATTTCCATCAGGGTTTCATCCAACAGTTCTTCCGTATCGTTCCACTGAATCACAATTTGTTCATCCACAATGTCGATATGGATAGCGCATTCGTGAATACGCTTATGACCGCGCCAGCCTAGCCACATGACCAAGTAACGCATCCGCTCATCATCAAAAATGAGTGCTGTCTCGGAATCGTCGGTTTTTAACGTGCCATACTCGCTTAGTATCTGTTTGATGCAACGCTGATAAAAGGCTACTGGGGTTTCCATAAGAGCGGCTCCTCATCTGCTAGAGAATAGACAATCACATTAACCTTAAGCCCTTAAGTCGGTGGCAAGTTTAGAGTCGGTTTGGAACATGTACGGGTCATGTGTGATCGCCCAGCCTTCTCGAATGAGGGCTTGCTTCACTGTTTCATGGTACTTGTCCCACTTTGACATCTGAAATCCTTTACTTGTGTGCTGAATCGTGCATTGGCTGAGTATACCAGAATGTTGCCAGTGATCAGCCGGTGGATTTGAGCTTTTACCGCACCAGTGATGGCAAGGAAATCGACTTCGTGCTGGATAACGGCAAAGGGCTGGTGCTGCTGGAAGTGAAGGCGGCGCATAGCGTGACCCCGGCGGATTTCCGGCATATCAGCTATTTTATCGAGCAGAATCCGGGGCAGGTGGTACAGGGGATGGTGTTGTATAGCGGGGAACGGGTGTTGCCGTTTGGGGAAAGTGACGGGGTGAAGTTGTGGGCAGTGCCGTTGGGGATGATGGCGGGGTGAAGGGATATGGTGGGTTGAGGTGCATTGCCAAGGCTTGGTGGGGCAACGTTTTTCTACAGCCTCAACGTCCGAATTGACGGGCGCGGCGGGGAGTCGAATGGGCGAAGTCGCGGGCTGTCACCGCGTCCGTCGTCGAATAACTTGTTGGCTCATTAATTAATGGGAATAAACTCTGGTGTAATTTGGATATTTTAATCGGAATCAGATTGCATAATCGGGAAAAATATTCCATTTTTATCCATTCCCAAGGGATGAGTGACACGCTGCCGCCATTCGATACTATCAAGCTCTGGTAATATCGGTAATTCTAATGCCTGTACAAAGTGTTCATGAGCCTGATGGACAAAAAGTTCTTCAATATAGGCAGATTGGGAGCTTTGAAAAAATGGTAACAATATTTCTGGTACTGCCACAGTTTGCGGTGATTGTGCTGACTTTGGTGGGGCTGGTGTATGCCACGGTGCAGTATTTCGC
>JBEUIR010000234.1:0-4236 GCA_040415395.1 Candidatus Thiothrix namsaraevi | reverse complement strand
CTTTTTTGTTCGCTGCTTCTTCTTCAGCCTGTTGCTGCGCGGATGTGGTTTGGGCGGTACTCTTAACAGGCGGTGGTGTCGAAGCTGGAATGAGTACAGGGCGCGGCTGGTCTTCACGCACGATCAAAGCTAAGCCACGCTGGCTAGCCGCGAGCTGTTCGCCATCGACACACGCCCCCAAGCCGGAACGCTGGCAACTGCCGCCCAACTTTGCCATCGAGACGATCCCCTCCTGAACCAGCACGCGGGTTTCCCCCCCGTTGATACTGACGGTATATTCAGTACCCAAGACGGCAATCGCTGCCAGTGGTGAATTCAAACGGTAACGTTCTTTCGCTTCCGTACCCCCCACACCGGTTTTGCTGGTGACTTCACCTTCGGTCAGCTCTTTACGAATTTCACTGGCTTTAGGGTCAGCCGGATCGTAATAGTAGCGGGCAAACTCCAAGGTGCTGTTGGCGGGTAACTTTTCGATAGCGCCATCGACCATCAGCAAATTCAATTTACTGCGGTCTTTTACCGAAACTTTACTTCCCTCAAGAATTTTTGTTTGTTTTGTGATAGCAGTCACAGACCCATCCGGCAAAATCATATCCGCCTGACCCAGTAGGTACGACACCTTGCCGATAACGCGGGGTTCGGCAGTGGTTTCAGCGGATGATTCGCCGGAAGTTACTGTTTTAAGGTCATTTGCGAAAGCATTATGCGCTGGCAACGTCAGTGTGACGACCAACGCCAGAGCGCTAAAAAGTGATGCTGTGTATTTCATAGTGCTTGCCCGTGAGTTTGCCCGAATGCGCCACGATCATTATTGATCAATTCTAATCCCAATATCATTATACATCCTTATTGGCAATTTCACACCCGTCTATTTCGATAAATTTCACAGCAGACTATTTTGGGGGTAACAAAATCTTGCGCTGTGTCTCGGCACATACGTAACGTATACCTGAGACAATATCAGCCAAAATAAGTTCGCCATCATCTGACAATAAATCCAGCGTCAGCACGTTGCCATCATCCAACGTCAACTGAACCTCACCCTTACTGACTTCTCCGGCATACGCCTCTACCCGCAGTGCATCGGCGGATTGCCATTTTTGCAGCAACCCTGCCACACTGGCATCGAAACCGTCTGGTAACGACACTGCCTTAACCGTGCGTCCTTCCGGCACGAGTTTATTCGTCACCAAGGTCATCGCCTCACCCGTCAGCAAACCAAATACCGCCTCTGACACCAATTTGATCTTGCCCTCATGCAACAGGTAGCGCTTGCGGGAGATAGGGTTTTCCACCCCAAACACTAGCATTTCATCATTAAACGCAAGGCTAGCAATGCCCGGCTCAAGACCGTATTGTTTGAGGTCTTTACCGGTCGCGTCGTAACTGGCGATCACGGTCTCATCCAATAGCGTAAATAACTGGCTGATGCGGGTAGCATTAGCAGCAAGCTGTTGCGGCTCAAGCATCCGCCAACGCTCCCCTTCACGTTCCAGCCGAATCACCTCTGGCGTAGCACTCCCCAATTCGCGGGTAATCGTCACACGGGTAATATCCGCCCGTGTCAGGCGCAATAAAGTGTCGGGCTGGGCAAGCGGTTGTTGCATTTGCCACCAAACCAACGCCCCTAAGCCCCCCACCAGCACCAACAACGCAAGGTTCAACACCCAGCGCCGCGTTTGTGTCACATTGCTCATCTCAACGTCTCCGTCTGCGCCACCAAATCCACAAGCCTGCCGCCAATAAGCCCAGCGGCAAAACAAACAGGAAAAACGTACCCAACACCGCACCAGCCGTTTCACTCAATTCCAATTGCGTATCGGGGGCGCGAAGCACCGGCACTTTCAGCAAACTGTCATCAGCACTCAACCAGTTGAAAATATTGCTGGCAAGATCCAAATTCGCCCCCTGCCCAATGAAACTATTCAGCATGAAATCGCTATCGCCCATCACAACAACCCGCTGTTCGCTTCGACTGCGCTCAGCGACCGACTCCTGCGCTTCCAACTGCCGCACCAGACTCACGCCGAGCGGCACGGGGCCTGGCTGATCGTCGCTGCCCTCGTCAAATTTCACCGCGCCTTCCAATACCCCGCTGCTTTCCAACCAACTCGCGGGCAAGGTGTACAGAAACTCCTCCGCTTGCCAGATAAGCGCGCCATCTTTCGTACCGGCTTGCGGGTCACGCGCCACCAGCGTTGCAAACGGAAACACGGTTTGCTTGCCTGCCAGTTTGCTCACCAGCTCCGCTTTGCCATAATCGACCACTGGCACGACAGCAGGGTGATTAATTCCCAACATCGCCTGCAAATCTTCATTGGCATCAATCACCGTGCCGGTGTGGATTTGCAAACCCAGCAATTCCTCCAACGCTTGCAGCCCACGTAAACCACCGGGGTCTTGCAGCCACAACAAATTGCCGCCCTGTTCCACATAAGTTTTCAATACCGCGACTTCACCGGGCAGGAAATCCTGTTGCGGCGCGGCAATCACCGCGAAACTGGCATTCTGTGGAATCGACTGGGTGCGTACCAGATTGTGCGGTTGCACCAAAAACCCGCTGCGTTGCAATTGCGCCACCAATTGCGACATGCCGGTGGATTCTGATGACAAGGGTTGGCGTTCCCCATGCCCTTCCAAAAACACCACTAAACGCTCACCGCCCCGGCTCATGCGCTGAATCGCATTGCCAATGGTTTGCTCACTGGCAGAATCCATTACCTCGCTGCGTTCCCCCAAATGAATCGCCAACTGCCCGGAATGCTCAATCCCATCTTGCTGCGCCCGTGCGGGGTCAAGATCAGGGTTCACAAATTCCAGCGTGGTATCCGGCTTCACCCGCTGGTATTTCGCCACCAAATCCTTCACTTGCGTCTGCAAGGTCGGGTTATCGGGAATGTAGGCAATAAACGCCAGCGGTTGATCCAGATTTTTCAATAAGGTTTGCGTCGGCGCAGACAGGCTATTGCGACCACTTTGAGTCCAATCCGCCACAAACGTGAATTCGCGGCTCAAAAAACCCAACAGCCCAATCACCAACACCACTAACAGATAAAAAATCGCATTGTGCAACCCAAGCCAACGGTGGGACGTTTTAGTCATTTTCATCGCTGCTTACCCCTGTAACCGATCATTATCGAGTTTGCGGATGGTCAAAATCAGAAACCCCGCAATAAACAGCCCGTAATACACCAGATCACTGCTATTAAACATACCGCTGGCAAACGACAGAAAATGCCCGAACGCCGACAAATACACAAACAATTCACTCGCCGAGCCTTGCGCATTCCCCGACTGATACAACACATCCAACAGCAACAAAAATCCAAACGTCGTCACAGCAGCAATCACCGGCTGCCGCGCTAAGGACGACAAAAACAAACCCGCTGCCGCAAACGCTGCCAATAACAACAGCAACCCTAAGCTGGCGGCGGCTAATTGCCCCCAATCCAACGGGGTCGCCAGCGCCAACGACAGCGGCATCAATGCCACTAATGCGACGAACAGCACGACAAAACCCAATACGCTCAAATACTTACCCAACACAATCTGCGTATTGGAAACCGGCGAAGAGGTCAATAAAATCAAGGTTTGATTCATGCGCTCTTCCGCAAACAGCCGCATCGTCACCAACGGCGTAACCACCAACATAATCGACGCGGCAGTCGAAAACAAAAACGGAATCAGCGCTTCACTAATCCCTGCCATATCCTCTGCCCCCACAGCATTTGCTTGCGTTTGCAAGGTGTATTCATTCACCCCCAGCAAAAACATCCACGCCAAAATAAATTGCACCACCGCCAAAATGCTCCAAGCTAATGGCGACACAAACATGCGACGAAACTCGGTACTGGCGATTACCCAAATAGCCCTCATGCTGCCACCTCCTGCTGCGCATCACTCAGCGCTTCTTCACGGAAAATCAGATCGAAAAACACTTTTTCCAAGGATTCCACCCCATCCAACGTACCGTTAAACACCGTTTTGCCCCGATTAAGAATTTGCACCCGATCACACACCGCCTGCACTTCCGGCAAAATGTGGGTGGATAAAATAATCCCGTGATCCTTACCCAATTCGCGGATCAGACTGCGAATTTCGCGAATTTGAATCGGGTCTAAACCCACCGTCGGCTCATCCAAAATCACCACCGCTGGGTTATGCAAAATGGCTTGTGCAATCCCCACCCGCTGCCGAAATCCCTTGGAAAGATTGCCAATCAAGCGTTTGCCAACG
>JBEUIR010000233.1:0-4256 GCA_040415395.1 Candidatus Thiothrix namsaraevi | reverse complement strand
GCTGCTCAGCAAGCCTGTCAGGATTTTCTCGCGGCTGGTGGAAACGTCGAAGCCTTTGCCGATCAGCTCCCATTAGCCGATGTCATGGTCGATGCATTGCTTGGTACGGGCTTGGATCGTCCGGTCAGTGGTGCTTACGCCAGTGCTATCGCTTTGCTCAACCGGCAACATGCCCCGGTTGTTGCGGTTGATATTCCCTCCGGTTTGCATACTGATACCGGCCAGCCTTGTGGTGATGCGGTGTTTGCCAGCATGACGGTTACTTACATTGGCTGGAAAGTAGGGCTGTTCACCGGCACTGCCCGCGATTATGGCGGCATATTGCAGTTTGCGCGGCTGGATGTGCCGGATGCGGTATATGCTCACGTTCCCACTGCCATGCATTTACTCGGTCAACACACCGTGCGCGAACACTTGCCACCCCGCCGCCGTTCTGCTCATAAAGGTCATTGCGGACATAGCCTGTTAATTGGTGGCGCACCCGGTATGAGTGGCGCGATTCGGCTGGCGGGGGAAGCGGCTTTACGCGCAGGGAGTGGTTTGGTTTCCATTGCCACCCATCCCGATCATGCTGCGTTTCTCAATTTGCAGCGCCCGGAACTCATGGTGCACGCGATCGATTCCCCCGCTGGGTTACGCCCGTTGTTGGCGCGTATGGATGCTATCGGTATTGGTCCCGGTTTGGCGCAAAGCGCATGGTCACGCCAATTGCTTACTCTCATCCAACAGGCTACGCCGCCCAAAGTGTTGGATGCCGATGCGCTTAACCTGCTCGTGCAAACCCGTAGCCAACGTGATGACTGGATTCTGACCCCGCACCCCGGCGAAGCGGCGCGTTTACTTGCCAGTGACACGCCCAGTGTCGAACACGACCGTGTTGCCGCTGCCCGCCGCTTGCAGCGGGAATACGGTGGCGTTATCGTACTCAAAGGCGCAGGCACACTCATCGCCAGCACGCAAGGTATTGCCATTTGCCCCGCAGGCAACCCTGGCATGGCTTCCGGTGGCATGGGTGATGCGCTGACCGGTATCATTACCGCGTTACTGGCACAGGGTTTGGGTTTGGTCGCAGCCGCCGAAACGGGTGTTTGGCTACACGCGCACGCTGCTGACCTTGCCGCCATTGACGGTGAACGCGGCTTGCTGGCAAGCGATCTCATTGCACATTTACGGGAAGCACTTAATATATGAACAACTGGCAACGGGTAGATGATGAAGCCGCGATGCTCGCACTGGGCGCAAACGTGGCACAGCAATTTCCTAACGGTGGCTTGATTACCCTGCACGGTGATCTGGGAGCTGGCAAAACCACGCTGGTACGCGGCTTGTTACGTGCATTAGGGCATACCGGCAATGTCAAAAGCCCCACTTATACCCTAGTCGAACCCTATCATCTGGCGGGGCGCGACATTTTTCACTTCGATCTGTACCGTTTAGCTGAACCAGAGGAGTTGGAATACATGGGTATCCGCGATTATTTACGCCCGGATGCACTCTGTCTCGTCGAATGGCCTGAAAAAGCGGCTGGGGTCTTGCCAGAAGCGGATTTGCGCGTCCACCTCCGCTACTGCGGTGAGGCGCGTGAAATGTTTCTGGAAGAGTTTAGTCGTTTATAATCATGATATTGGCACGTATTGGTAAAAATTCACTTGAAAAGTGAGTCACTCTGTATTAATACTTATAACTAAGATACGTTTTTCCACCCATTGCGAACCGATCAATGAATAGCAAAAAATTGAGCCGCAGAAGTTTTATTCTGAAATTAGGTGCACTCGCCGGGGCAGTCGCTAGTGGATTCAATAGCGTGCAAGCACTGGCTGCTGAAGCCGTTTCCGGGCGTTTAACCGGGGCAAACCTGAGCGGGACAGCCGATAAATTGAATTTCCTGCTGCAATTAGATGCACCGATTGCCTACAAGGTTTTCACCCTCGACAAGCCGGATCGCGTGGTCATCGACTTAAAAAATACTACGATGCAAGGCAGGCTGAAGCAGGGTGCACATGATCGCAAGCCGATCACCGGTATTCGTTACTCTGAGCGTGAGAATGGCAGTTTGCGGGTGGTGTTAGATGTGGCGGAACAAGTCGCGGTCAAGTCCTCATTAACCGCAGAAGGCAACAGCCATTTGTTAACCGTCAGCCTCAATCCCACGGGTAAAGGCAGTAGTGGTAGCGGTAAGTCGAAACCCCCCAAAAAGTCTGCGGAAGAATCGAAGCAACTGGAGAAACCGGCGACGACAGAACCATCCAAAGGTAAATTTATTGTGGTGATCGACCCCGGTCATGGTGGTAAAGACCCCGGTGCAGTTGGCGCTAACGGGACGTTGGAAAAAGACGTGGTGTTGCAAGTTGCCCGCAAACTGAAAGCACGAATTGACCGTGAAAAGGGCATGAAAGCGATTCTCACCCGTGACGGTGATAAATTCATCCCACTGCGCGAACGCATGGATATTGCGCACAAATACAAAGCAGATTTATTTATTTCGGTACACGCGGATGCAAACCCCAGCACACGGGTAAGCGGCTCTTCGGTTTATATTCTGTCTGAAAATGGTGCTTCCAGTGAGGCAGCGCGTCTACTGGCGGAAAGCGAAAACTCTTACGAATTAAAATTCGGCGTGCGTCATACCAGCGACAAGATTGCCTCCGTGCTGCTCGATTTGAGTCAAAATGCCATGATGGATCGCAGCCTCAGTTTGGCAAAAGGGGTATTGAACGAACTCGCCAAGGTGAATAACCCTTTGCGCCGCCGTGTTGAAAGCGCCCGCTTTGTGGTGTTACGCTCACCGGATATTCCGTCGATGTTGGTCGAAACCGCTTTTATCAGCAATCCGGCGGAAGAAAAGCGCCTGCGTACTGCTGAATACCAACAGAAGCTGGCTAGTGCAATGTTCCAAGGGGTAAAGCGCTACCAAGTTGCGTATGCGGATAACGGGCGAGCCAATACCTGAGCATTCTGGCAGTTGCCTGCCAGTGGATAAGCGTAAAATGACCAATAAAGCCATTACCATTCCCGTTATCAAGGTGCCGCTCACTGCACACATTGAGGCGCTGAATCCGCGCTATAGCCCTGAGCAAAAAGTGCGGGTTAAAGAGCAAATCAAGCAAAAACTCAAGGAGCAAGACGCGGTATTGGTGGCGCATTATTACGTCGAACGCGATTTGCAGGAATTAGCCGAAGAAACCGGCGGTTACGTCTCCGACTCATTGGACATGGCACGCTTTGGTAATGAACACCCGGCGAAAACCCTGATTGTGGCAGGGGTGCGTTTCATGGGCGAAACCGCCAAAATTCTCAATCCAGAAAAGCGCGTGTTGATGCCGACTTTGGAAGCTGAGTGCTCCTTGGATTTGGAATGCCCTGCCGACCAGTTTATCGCGTTTTGTGACGAACACCCTGACCGTACCGTGGTAGTTTATTCCAACACCAGTGCAGAGGTGAAAGCGCGTGCTGATTACGTGGTGACGTCGAGTATTGCGGTCGATTTGGTTACTTGGCTGGATGAGCAGGGTAAGAAAATTCTCTGGGCACCCGATAAGCATCTGGGGCGTTATATTCAGCGCTTGACTGGGGCGGATATGTTGTTGTGGCAAGCCGCTTGCGTGGTGCATGACGAATTCAAGTTTCGGGCTTTGGGGGATATGCTGGAGAAATACCCTGATGCGGGTGTGCTGGTACACCCCGAATCACCGGAAGAGATTATCCGCTTGGCGGATGCGGTGGGTTCCACCTCGCAGTTGATTAAAGCCGCGCAAACCTTGCCGCATAAGCGTTTTATTGTGGCAACCGACAGCGGAATTTTCTACAAAATGCAGCAGGCAGCACCCGGTAAGGAATTCATTGCTGCCCCCACTATGGGTGAGGGAGCAACTTGCAAAAGCTGCGCCCATTGCCCCTGGATGGCGATGAATGGCTTACACAATCTGTTGACTGTCTTGGAGACCGGGGGCAATGAGATTTTTGTGGAAGAGAGCGTGCGGGTGCAAGCCTTGCGCTCAACCCAGCGGATGTTAGATTTTGCCAAAATGCGCCGCGATTCAGGTCATTAGTGCAACACCCTAATCCGACATCCGACAAGGTGCGTTTTGCTGCCTTGTTGGGGGGCGCATATCAGCATCGGGACACTGGTGAATCCGTTCTCTTTGGTGCTGGGCATTTTGTCGCTGCTATTTGTTTTACTGTTAGTACTGGTCAGTTTAATACTCGTTATTTTGGCATTATTCTGACGAACGCTTACTTTTAGTCGCTAATCGGTT
>JBEUIR010000232.1:0-4288 GCA_040415395.1 Candidatus Thiothrix namsaraevi | reverse complement strand
TTATGGTTAAAAATAAAATCGCGACACCATGCGCAACGCAAGGTGCGGCTGCTTCCATAAATTGACTCGTCGCAAGTTTGGCTAGGTTACACTTTTTTTTGTTACGGTTTCAATTAAAAAGCAGCAATGTGCAAGATATTTCTCATTGAGTCTCTGCGCAGAGTGTGCGATGTTAGGGCGCTTTAAATGCTGCATGGAAAACATGAGAACCAGATTACAACAGCATTTCTTGTTGAGCACCCTGTTAACAGTGGCGTGCAGCCCCGCTGTGGCACTAGCGCAAACCGGGTGGATGGCGTGTCCTGTACCCGCTACCGATAAAACAAGCGGGGTTCAGCGCCCCGGCAACCTCTCCCCACAAGCCGTTTACATTGAAGCTGATACTGCCTTATTTCGTAGCCAAGGCATTTCAACCATGAGCGGCAACGTGCATATTTCTCAAGAAAACCATAAATTGGCAGCAGACCGAGCCAGCTATGAACAACCGGCAGGTATTGTTACTGCTTCCGGCGGCGTCAGTTTTAGCAGTAATGACATGCAAGTACGCAGCCGTGAACTCCGCTATAACCTTCCGCAAAATACCGGCGAAATGCTGGAAGCGGAATACGATCTGTCACAAGCCAATGGTCAAGGTTTCAGCAAGCGTGTCATCCAAGAATCCCCGGATTTAACCCGTCTGGAAGATTCCACCTACACGACCTGCCCTGTGGATAAACCAGACTGGAGCTTGAATGCCAGCACCATCTATCTGGATCATCGCAAACAACGCGGCAGCGCCCGCAATGCCACCCTAAAAATACGCAATGTCCCCATCGGGTATTTGCCGTATTTTTCGTTTCCACTCACCGATGCACGTAAATCTGGCTTGCTGTGGCCGACCATGAGCACGAGTGAACGCTCTGGCTTACAGCTTAGTTTGCCCTACTATTGGAACCTTGCACCTAACTACGACTTGACTTTAACCCCGTCATTACTGACCAATCGCGGCTTGCAACTAGGCACGGAATTCCGTTACCTGACAGAAAAACACCGGGGAGCAGCCTCGTATGTGTTACTTCCCAATGATAGCGAGAGTGACAGGGATAATCGCTATTACTTCAATGTAAAAAATGACACCCACTTCGGCTCAAAATCCAGCCTGCAATTAAAAGCCGAAGGGGTATCAGATGATCAATATTTCGTGGATCTGGGCAACTCCCTCGAAGCAACCAGCGTGGTGAACCTAGAACGGCGTTTGGAATACCGGACAAGTGGTCAATATTGGTCATTTTCAACCCTGTTACAGGACTATCAGGTACTGGACGGCGGTATCGCCCCCCACGCCCGCTCACCGCAATTACTGATGCACTATCACCCGCCACAAACCAACAATGGCTTGAATCTTGATGCGGAAACCGAATACACCAACTTTACCGGCAGTACCACGGAAACCAACGGTGTACGTTTGGATTTCACCACCCGTGCCAGCAAGCGCTTTAGCAGCGAAGCGGCTTATGTCAAACCCTCACTGACACTGCGTCACACGCAATACCAGCTTGATAACACTGACAATACACACATTGACCGCACGGTTCCCAGTACCAGTGTCGATGCAGGCTTGTTTTTTGAGCGTAACATCAAGCAAGGGCGTTATATCCAAACCTTAGAGCCGCGTTTGTTCTACACCTACACGCCTTATCGTGACCAAAGCAACATCCCGGTATTTGACTCTTCAGCGCGTAGTTTGAATTACAATCAACTATTCGCTGAAAACCGCTTCACCGGCAAAGACCGGATCGGGGATGCCAATCATCTCACTGCTTCGGTATCGACCCGCGTCCAATCACCCGAAGACGGGCGTGAATTGTTCCGTGCCAGCATTGGGCAGGTATATCACTTTGATGAACGCAAAGTGACCCTCCCCGATGAAGCTCCCTTGCAAGGCGACCGTTCCGAACTCATTCTGGAAGCAGCCGGGGAAATTAACCCCCGAACCCGCCTAAGCACCACCGCTTACTGGGATAGCAAAGAAAATTCGGTTAACGCGGGGGAAGTGCGGGTAAACTACAAAGATGATAAAAAACGGATTCTCAATGTCGGCTATGCACAACGCAAAGACAACTTTGAGTCGGCGAACCTGTCGCTTTCCATACCGGTTAACGAGCATTGGAAAGCCGTCGGCGCATGGGAACGTGATTTACAAAATGACCGTAACCTCGAAACCGTTATCGGTGCCGAGTACGAAAGTTGCTGCTGGAAAACCCGCGTCGCCAGCCGCAATTACTTACTTCCCGACAATACCACGCGCGAAAACGCGGTGTTTGTTGAGTTTGAGCTAAAAGGACTGGGCAACTTTGGCAGTGGCACTCGTGACCTGCTGCAAAACCGTGTGTATGGATATGAATAAAGTAACCCCCTCCCCCTTACTCAGCGCTGCGGTCTTAGCGGTGCTACTGACTGTGCAGCCCGTACAGGCTGACACCAATGCCACGTCACTGGATCAAATTGCTGCCGTGGTCAACAGTGATGTGGTGATGCTGAGCGAAGCGCAGCAACGCGCCCAACGGTTGCGTTCTGCCAGCCCAGTGGCAGCACAACTTGCAGCCCCCGCCCTGCTAAAACAAGCCGTGGACAACTTGATTCTGGAAAAACTGCAACTCCAACAGGCAGAAGAACTCGGTATCCAGATTGATGACGTCACCCTGAACAAAACGATTGCGATGATTGCCCAGCGCAATAAACTGAGCCTGCCCGCGTTCCAGCAAGCCTTACAGCAGGAAGGCATTGATTATGCTGACTTCCGCGAACAGACCCGCCGCAAACTCATGGCTGAAGCGTTACGCAAACGTGAAGTAGAACGACGCGTGCAATCTAGCAACGCTGAAGCTACTGACGCACAAGCAGAGGAGCAGTTTCAGGCATGGTTACAAGAATTGCGCAATGACGCTTACGTGGAATACCGTATTCCGGTAGAACGTAGCGGTCTGACACTGCAATAAGCGACTCAACACCATGACAACAAACAAGCTACGTATCGCCATCACGGCGGGCGAACCTGCCGGTATTGGCTCTGACATTATCCTGACACTATTGCAGCAGCAGCAATGGGCAGCAGACTTGGTGGTGATTGCAGACCCTGCCGTATTGCACGCACGTGCCCAACAATTGGGAATTAACCTGCGCTTACGCCCCTACACCGCTGATGCAGAACAGCGCCCGTGCGTGGCGGGGGAATGTTTCATCTTACCGATCGCGTGTGCTGCGCCGGTTACAACGGGGGTTCTCAACCCTGCGAATGCTGACTACGTGTTGCAAACCTTGCGGCGTGCTGTGACAGGCTGCCTGAGTGGTGAGTTTGCGGCGATGGTGACAGCGCCGTTACACAAGGGGGTGATTAATGATGCAGGCATTCCGTTTACCGGGCATACCGAATTCTTGGCAGAACTGACTGGCGCATCCTTGCCGGTGATGATGCTCACAGCGGGTACCTTGCGGGTAGCGCTCGCCACCACCCATGTTCCCTTACACAGGGTCAGTGGTTTGATTACGCAGCCATTGTTGGAAGAAGTGCTGACCATTTTGCATCACGACTTGCAAACCCAGTTTGGCATTGCTGAACCACATATTCTGGTGTGCGGCTTAAACCCACACGCGGGCGAAGGCGGGCATTTAGGGATGGAAGAAATTGACGTGATCACGCCGGTTATCCAACGCTTATGCCAACAGGGAATGCGCCTGACTGGGCCATTACCGGCAGATACATTGTTCACCCCTCGCCATTTACACGGTGCGGATGCGGTGCTGGCAATGTATCACGATCAGGGTTTACCGGTGCTCAAGTACGCCGGTTTCGGTAAAGCCATCAACATTACGCTGGGTTTACCCATTATTCGTACTTCTGTGGATCATGGCACGGCGTTGGATTTAGCCGGAACTGGCAAGGCTGAAACCGGCAGTTTGCGTGAAGCCATTGCGCTTGCAGTACAGTTGGGCATGAACCGCGCATAAAAAAGGGCACCCCGAAGGATGCCCAACCGCTAGGAGGATATAACCACCACCTGATGGAAATGAAGTGTTGCTTATATCATTCTGGCAAGATGACCGGCTAGTCGCTATTGAATAGACATTGGTTCATAATTATATTCGTATATAATAATAATTAGAATATAACCGAATACTAATACATGCAGAACAACAAAGCAAGTTTCTTGTCAAGAGTTTTATTGTTCGCGCCCACTCAGTAACAGCGCCATATCCAGCATTTCGTCCCAAAGCCGTTGCGGGTGGCGTGAAACGTCTTGACCCACGC
>JBEUIR010000231.1:0-4294 GCA_040415395.1 Candidatus Thiothrix namsaraevi | reverse complement strand
GATGAATAAATATTTGCCTTTGGTAAGTGTTGCGGTTGTATTGTTCAGCAGTGTGGCAATGGCAGGTTCGCCGAAAGCGCCTTATGTGGGTGCAGGCTACGGTATGAATAGCGCTGTCGATGACAATGATCTGAGTTCAACTTGTGGTGTGGGTGGTGTGGCGTGTCGTGAAGTGTGTGACACTGACCGGGCAGTCAATGTGTATGCAGGCTATCCGGTTAGCCCTAATCTGGCAGTAGAAGCAGGCTTCACGGATATGGATTACACGGCGCGTATCGAGCAAGATGGCGGCGCAGTCCGTGGCGATCAAAAATCTCAAGCTTTGACCTTGAGTGCTGTCGGGCGTAAAGCTTTAACCCAAAACGTGGGCTTGTTTGGTAAAGTGGGCGCTGCTTTTTGGGAAAGTGAAGCAATGACCACCGCAGGTAATGCCGATGATTCCGGTGTGACACCGGTTGTTGGGGTGGGCGCTGAGTACAATTTCAGCGAGCATTTTGGGATGCGTGCAGGCGTTGATCATTTTGTCAGTATGGGTGAGCAATCCAAGATCATTGAGTCGGGCGTGGTTGGTACGGCTGACACGGGTGTTACCACCGCAACGGTAGGTCTGCACTACAACTTCTAACAATTTTTGTTGAGTTGGTTTTGATGCCTATTTTGAGCCGGATAATGAACATTATCCGGCTGCTTTTCCACGATCCTATTACCCGCTCTTAATGACCACACTCAATCCGTACCTTATGAAAAGGCGTGGCAATTGTGAACGGGCGCTCGTAATCCTTGCCGTCACACTTGAGCTTGGCGAGGTAGTCACCCGGTGGTAGCTTGAGGGTGAAGGTGTGCCGCTCGTCTTCTTGCTGAATCTTGCGATCCGGACCAAAAATTTCCCATTTAACTGTGCGCATAATGGGTTGGCTATTCTCGGTTGCGCTGAACAGCACTTCGCTAGGCGCCGCGTAGGCGTAAGTACTGCTGAGAATGAGGGTGGTAACGAAAGTTGTTATAGCGTTACGTATGAGCTTTCTTGCTGACATGGGTGCACTCCTTGCTGATGAATGTGAACAAAACCTGAACCACAGATTCAATAGTAGTCTGGTTTTGACAGAAGTGAACAGGGAGTGTGCAATTAATTGTCGTGAATTTATTTATGGATGCCAATAAATAAATTTGCAAGGCATGGGTCGATCTAAATCGCAGGCAAGCGGGTTTTTTCAGCTTCAATCCAGCTTTGTGCCTGTTGATTAATGGCGTCGGTTTTTAAGCCCTTGGTGGCAAATGCCGGGCCGATGCTGACGGTAATCGTGCCGGGTTTTTTGATCCACGCATGGCGTTTCCAGCTTAACCCCGCGTTATGCGCGACGGGAAGTACCGGAAAGCCAGAGTGTGAAGCAAGGATTGCCCCACCGATTTTGAATGGCACATTCACCTCAGGTGCGACGCGCGTGCCTTCGGGGAAAATGACCACGCTGATACCTTCTTGTAACAACGCTTTGCCTTGATGGGAAATTTGTTTGACGGCCGCTTTCCCTGCATTGCGGTCAATCGCAATCGGGCGAATCAGCCGCAAGCCCCAGCCAAAAAACGGAATCTTCAACAGTTCGCGTTTCATCACCCAGCTTAATTGTTGCGGAAAAATACAGGGGATCGCGAAGGTTTCCCACGTTGATTGATGATTAGCCATAATGATGAAAGCGCTATCGGTGGGGATGTTTTCGCGCCCGATCACTTGGTATTTCACCCCGCAAGTCACCTCCAGCCACCAGCGGTTGAAACAGTTCCACAAGGTGGTGGCGGGGTAACGGTATTTGAGCGGAAACAGCCAAGCCAACGGGGTTAGCAAGCCTGCCAAGAGAGTGCTGATCGCAAAGCCTACCCAGAAAATCGCGGCGCGAGTGCCTAGCCAAAGCGTGTTGAGTGCATTCATGCGAAAGTGTTTCCCAAAAGTGAGTCGGCGTAGTCTGCCAGATTATCAAACACGGGTATAGCGGCAGGGAGCTTGCCCTCTGCCAGCGTGCGCAAGCCTTTGCCGGTGCGGACTTGGGCATAGCTTGCGCCTACCGCAGCGGCGGCTTGCCAATCGCGTAATGAGTCACCGACAACTTGGGCTTGCGCGGGATTTGTGCCGAAATGTTCTGCAATAGTCAGCAGCATCCCCGGTTTCGGTTTGCGGCAGTCACAATGATCGCTGCTAAGGTGCGGGCAATAGGCAATGTAAGCAACTTCACCCCCGTGCGCGGCTAATAACTGACACATTTTGGTATGCATTGCGTCCAATGTGGCAATGTCGTAATAGCCACGCGCAATGCCCGATTGGTTGGTGGCAATCGCCAGCGTGTAACCGGCGTGATAGAGCCGCGCCATTGCTGCAATGCTACCGGGGATGGGAATCCATTCGTCCACCGTTTTAATGAACGCATCGGAATCTTCATTAATCACGCCGTCACGGTCGAGGATGATGAGTTTCACCGGGCGTTTTCCAACAATTCATGCAATTTACGCAAGGCTTGCCCGCGATGGCTGATGCGGTTTTTTTCTTCCGCTGGCAGTTCGGCAGACGAGCAGCCGTGGGTTGGCACGTAAAACAAGGGGTCGTAACCAAAGCCGTTTGCCCCGCTTAAGCTGTGCAGAATACGACCTTCCCAACTGGCTTCGGCAATGATCGGCAATTGATCTTCGGCATGGCGTAAGTAAACGATGCAGCAGTAGAAACGTGCAGTGCGTTGCGCGTCCGGCACGTCTTGCAAGGCTTCCAGCAATTTGGCGTTATTGGCAGCATCGTCGCCGTGTTCCCCCGCATAACGCGCGGAATACAGCCCCGGTGCGCCGCCGAGAGCATCGACCACAATGCCGGAATCGTCTGCCATCGCGGGCATTCCGGTGTGTTGAGCGGCGTTACGGGCTTTGATCAGGGCGTTTTCGACGAAGGTTAAGCCGGTTTCGTCGGCATCTTGCACGCCGAGTTCGCTTTGGCGCACAAATTCAATGCCCAAATCTGCCAGCATCGCGTTGAACTCGCGCAGCTTTCCGGCATTGCCGGAGGCTAAAACGATACGTTGACTCATGATTCCAATGCCTGTTGTTGTGCTTGCATGATTTCCCGAATGCCTTTTTCTGCTAATGCCAGCATGGCATCGAGTTCGTCGCGGCGGAAGGCGTGACCTTCGGCAGTGCCTTGCAATTCGATGAATTGTCCGGCTTCGTTCATCACCACGTTCATGTCGGTTTCGGCTTTGGAATCTTCGGCGTAATCCAAATCCAGCACCGGCACACCGTCAAAAATGCCGACGGAAACCGAGGCAATTTGCCCGTGCAGCGGGTTTTTCTTCAAGCGGCGGTTTTTTTGCAGCCAAGTAATCGCGTCACACAAGGCGACGTAAGCACCGCTGATTGAAGCCGTGCGCGTGCCGCCGTCGGCTTGAATTACGTCACAGTCGATGGTGATTTGGAATTCGCCGAGGGCTTCGAGATCGACCACTGCCCGCAGGGAACGCCCGATTAAGCGCTGGATTTCCATGGTGCGTCCGCCTTGTTTGCCTTTGGCGGCTTCGCGTGCGGTGCGTGAACCCGTGGCACGCGGCAACATGCCGTATTCCGCCGTGACCCAACCTTGACCTTTGCCTTTCAGCCAGCCGGGTAAACGGTCTTCGACGGTGGCGGTACACAGCACCTTGGTGTTGCCGAATTCCACTAGTACTGAGCCTTCCGCGTGGCAGGTGTAATGGCGGGTAAATGTAACCGTTCGCATTTGCTCAGGGGCGCGTTCGCTTGGCCTCATGGGGAATCCTTTATGTCGCTTAGATGGGGGAGGGGGGATTATACCCGTCATTTGCGTGGGTTTCACGGTTATGACAAGCAAAGAGGCAAGCAGGGGTGAGGCAAAAAAACAGCCCTAACTAACAGGGGAGTAAGTAGGGCTGTTAAAGACTCACCAATTTTGGCGCAGTTCGGTGAGCCGAGTAAGGAGGTTTTACGGTTTTTTTATCATGTGTTCTTCCCAAAGGGATTCCACCACGCCTTGTAGCGTAATGAATTGATCCGATTGCAATAAATACACATATAAGTGCGGGCCAATCAATTCAGGCAAAAAGTCGTTCAAACCGAATGACTCTGTAAATAATTCCGTTGTCTCTAGCGTTTCTTCGGTGGTAATGCTGTGCTCTGTTTGTTGCAGCGCTTGTACTGCTTTGGTCGATAACGCCATAGCCGGTTGTACACTCAGACAGCTAAGTAGCAATGATGCACACACTGCACTTTTTATTCCCTTGACCATTGACCATATCCTTAATCAACAAGT
>JBEUIR010000230.1:0-4315 GCA_040415395.1 Candidatus Thiothrix namsaraevi | reverse complement strand
GGCGCATCCACGTCTGTCAGGAGTTGGGTGTAATGGCAACCCCAGCCGCGCAAACCTTGCGCTTGCCCGTCATGCAACGCCGCAGCTTGTTGGCTAAACTGTTCGCGCAAGGCGAGATCAGCCAGATTGACGCAGTGGGTCACGCCATCCAACCCTTGCAGGTTTAAACGTCCGGTAGCGGGTAATTCGCATTCGGCAGTGTCCAGCACTTGGACCGTGAACAGCGGGTGATGATGGAGGAGTTGCAGGATATGTGCCTCACAAGCCACCTCCAGATCGGCGAAATCACTGAGTAGATAGACGTGTGTGCCGCGTACCAATTGCGCATTGATGAGTGGCAAAATACTTACCAAGGTAGGTTCATGCGTAGTCGGTAACGGTGGGCAAGTTGCCGCACAGTGACGCACGAATTCCCATACGGCGCGGGTATCGGTGGCGGCGGGAAACCAGTGCGGTTGCGTTTCCAGGATTACGCCGGACACTGCCCAACCCTGTTGTGTGGCAGCAAAAGCGGCGAGTGCAGCAACACGGGCGGCTTGCGCGGCTTTGAGGCGTACCCGCGTGCCGAAACGCATGGCTTTGCGCCGATCCAGCAGGATGAAAACGGCGGGGCGGCGTTCTTCGCGGAATTGTTTGACGTGCGGTTTGCCGGTGCGGGCGGTGACACTCCAGTGGATGAAACGTGGTTCGTCGCCGGGTTGGTAGGGGCGGCTTTCGGCGTAATCCAGCCCTGCCCCGCGATAGCGCGAAGCTACGTCACCGGCTTGGCGTTGTTCCAGCAGGTTTTGTAGGGAACTATCGGCAGCAGCAGCGTGTTGGGCGCGTTGATATAACGCCTGTAATTCGGTTTCGGTGAGGAGGGTGGGGAAAGTCATGGACTCAGCGCACCTGTGCCGTCAGTTGCAGCCCTAACGCGGCTAGTACTTGGCACGCTTTGCCTAGCGTTACGCCTGCTTTGCCGTTTTCAAGCTGGATGACGAGTTCGCGCCCTACGCCGGAAACTAGCGCGAGTTCTTCTTGGGTCATGGCATTAGCAAGGCGGGTGGTGCGTACTTGTTCGCCCAAGGTTAGCAGCATGGGGTTATTGCCCGTGGTGGCGTGACGGCGGCGTTTGCTGGTGATGTCGCTGATGTCCGACATTGTTACCTCCCAAGGCGGTAAAAACAAGAAAGTCTGCTATAAGCAACTTTCTGAAACATGGATAATTCAAAATGAGGCATCAAAACCCGTCAAAACCATTCAAGCTCAACGCAAAGCTAACAGCCTGATCCACTTCCGCCAGTTTGTGCTTGGACAGCGTGGTAATCAAAGCCCCCAACTTACCCTTTTGCACCGTCTGAATGTGGTCGAAATTGATGGCACATTCACGCGGCATACCATCCTGCACGCTCAATGCTACTTCGCTGGGAATGTCGCGGATGGTGGTGGTAATCGGCGCGATAGTCACCTCACCCAAATACGGGATAATGTCAGAACGCAGCAAAATCATTACTGGGCGACGTTTATCCGGCTCTTTGAACGTGTACCAACGAATTTCACCACGCTTCATTCATCACCCCACGCTTGTTCCTCTTCCCACACTGAAAATTCGTCGGGGGCAACAGGGTGACGCAAGTAGCCAGCACGGTGTTTTTCTACCAATTTGCGCTGATGGTAGACCGCAATTGCCATGCGCAAGGCTTCGCGGGTGAAGGCGGAACGGTTGGTGTGGCTTTCCTGAACAACCTGATCGAGTTCAGCCACCAGATCGTCATCGAGGGTCATTTGCAAGGTTCGCATCGTGGTTTCCATGTGGATGATTATAGCTATATTAGCATGGGTTCACGGAATCGCCACGCCCGCCAATACCTTCCTCACCACCGCATTCGCATCCACGCCCGCCGCTCGTGCCGCATACCCCAACACCAACCGATGGCGCAATACATCCGGCGCAATCTCCAAAATATCATCCGGCACGACATACTCACGCCCGCGCAAATACGCCAGCGCACTGCTGGCTCGCAGCAACGCAATCGACGCACGCGGCGATGCCCCCACCTGCAAATAATCTGCCCACGCCGCATCAAACTGCCCCAAATTGCGGGTAGCCCCGACCAGCGCGACAATATACCGCTCCAGTTCCGGTGCAACGTGGACTTCGGCCACTTCGCGGCGGGCTTGCAGGACTTGCTGCGGGTGCAAGGGCGAATGCAGCACGGGTTTATCCGCGCCGTAATGCCGAGCCCGGTCGCGTTGCAAGATCAGTAATTCATCGTCAGCCGTGGGGTATTGCAGCACCACATGCAGCAAAAAGCGGTCGAGTTGCGCTTCGGGCAGAGGGTACGTGCCGCTTTGTTCCAGCGGGTTTTGCGTTGCCATCACGATGAAGAGTTCGGGCAAGGGGCGGGTCACGCCGCCGACGGTAATCTGGTGTTCCTGCATGGCTTCGAGCAGCGCGGATTGCACTTTGGGCGGAGCGCGGTTGATTTCATCCGCCAGTACGATTTCGTGGAATAACGGCCCTGCGATAAAGCGGAATGTGCCGTGTTGCGGCTCGAAAATATCCGTGCCGGTCAAATCCCCCGGCATCAAATCCGGCGTGAATTGGATGCGTTGGAAACTGGCGTGGACACCGCTGGCGAGCGTGGTGACAGCGGTGGTTTTCGCCAGACCGGGCAGGCTTTCCAGCAGGATATGCCCGCCGGTTAGCAGCGCAATCATTAGGCGGTCGAGCAAGGCGGATTGCCCCACAATCACCTGTTCGAGGTGGGAACGCAGTTGCAGGAATTCGGTTTGGGTTTGCATATTCCGTTTACCCCCGCACCTGTTCCAGAATCTGCCGAGCTGCCCGCAAACCTGATAGGTATGCCCCATGCACACTGCTGAAATGCTTGCGCTCGGTGGCTTCCCCAGCAAACAACACCGTCTTGCCCAGACTTTCCGCCAAATGGTCGCGCATGGCTGGCGTTGAACCCACGCTGTTAAAAGAATACGCGCCCCGCGCATACGGGTCGGTATTCCAGCGGGTAATCTGGTAATCGAGTGGCGCAGGGATGTTAGCCCCGAACAGCTTGCGCAAGGTTTGCATGGCATCAGCCACGATTTGCGGGTCTGTCCATTGCTCAATGCGCTTGCCGCGTTCTGCCGCATTGAAACCCAACAACACCGGCCAGCCTGCTACCCGCGTTAGGCTGACCCATTCCGTCCATGCGCCTGCTTCGGTGGGAATGTGTTCCAGCCAGTCCTGATCTTCCGGCCAGAAAACGCTGGGAAATTGCAGGTAGCACTTGTTTAACGTGCCCATTCCCAGCGTATTAATGGCTTGTTGCTTGCGAGCAGGCAAAGGCGGGGAAAAGGCGACTTGCCCACTTTTCAACACACCCAGCGGCAAGGTGATAATGGCGTGATCGGCTTGGAATGCGCCACGGTTGGTTTGCACCGTCACCTGTTGTTCTGACCATGTGACCTGTTGCACGACGTGTTGCAACTGCACATTCAGCCCATTTGCCAGATGATCGACGATGACCTGATAGCCATCTGGGAACAGCGCATCGTCGCCTTTGAATGCCGCTGCTGCATCATACCAGTGGGCGGAAAGTTCGTGGATGCCGCCTGCGTATTCTTGTTCTAGGGTGCTATTGAGGATGAATTGCACGAGTTGGCGTTCGTTTGCCTTCAGGCTATTCCAGTTCAGTGCTTTTTCCACAGCGGCTTGTACGGATTGGTCTGTGTCAGCATTTTGCGCGGCTTCCAAGGCGTTGTCGATACGCGCTTGCCACTGTTCCAACTGGCGGCTTTCGCTGTTGCTTAAGGGTTTGCCTGCGGTGTTGTAGGTGGTGGTGTCGGCGTAACGGGTGATCAAACGTTTTGCGCCGATGCGGTCAGCCAAAGCGGATAAGGGGTTGTCTTTTGCGCCGTGAATCCAGGTTGCGCCGAGGTCTACGGGCATGTGTTGCCAGCGTTTGCTTGTCCATAAGCGCCCGCCCAAGCGGTCACGCGCTTCCACAACGGTCACGGAATGCCCTTGCTGACGTAGGGTGTGTGCGGCAGTTAGACCGGCGATGCCTGCGCCGACGACGATAATGCGTTTGGCAGGGGCGGCAGACAGCGGTGCAACGCTAGTGCTTGCCAACAGACCAGCGATTAGGTGTAAAAATTTTCTTCGGCTCATGGGGCTTGTTACCTTAGTTTTTACGGCGTGGTTAAATAATCACCATAAAGGATGCATTGAGAGTCTTCCTCACGCTGCTTTTTGTTGGGGCAAATGCACATCCACCACGATTTCTGAGTAGGGCGTGAAGATTTTGCCGTTGGCATCGCGTTCGATGGCAAGCCA
>JBEUIR010000229.1:0-4337 GCA_040415395.1 Candidatus Thiothrix namsaraevi | reverse complement strand
GGCGAAACCGTGCCAGTGCAGGAAAAAACCGAATTGCTGGTGTTGTTGGATGATGCGGTTGCCCAAACGCTGGCCTTTTGCCGTGAGCGTGACATTGACCTGAATGCTGTACTAGGTACGCAAGACACTTTCAAAAATATTGCGAAATTCGACGCTTTTGCCGACATTTTGCTAGGCAATGAGGAATGGCGTAAAGCCTTCAACGTCTACGACAACACTGTGGCTGCCTTGTACGAAGCCTGCAAACCAGAGATTTACCAGCAAGCACCACGGCTGGACATTGCCGCCATTCAGTACTTACGCGGGGTGGTGGATAGCTTGGTGGAAGGTGCAGATATTGAAGCCGTCAGCCAGCGCATTGCCGAATTGCTGGATGAAAGCGTGGTGGTGGATGATGCCGACGAGTTTCGCCAGCGTGAATACAGCGCGGAATACCGCATTATCCAAAAAGGGCGCACATGGGATTTAAGCAAGATTGATTTCGACAAGCTGCGCGAAGATTTCACGGTGGCGCAGTACAAAAATATCGAGATTGCGGATATGCGGGCATTCATTGAAGCCAAATTGCACAACATGATGGCGCAAAACGTGACACGGGTGGCGTTTGCGGCACGCTTGCAGGCGATTATCGAGCGTTACAACGCAGGCAGTTCATCCGCCGACAACTATTTTGACGATTTGGTGCATTTCACCCAAGCGATGCAAGCCGAGGATGAACGCCATGTGCGCGAAGGCTTGAGCGAGGATGAGCTGGAACTGTACGACCTGCTGAAAAAAGACAAACTCACCCAAGCTGAAGAACAGCGGGTAAAACTGGCGGCGAAAGACCTGCTGATCCGCTTGTTACAGGAACACCCCAAAGTGTTGGTACAAGATTGGTGGAAAGACAGCCAAACGCAACTGGCGGTGAAAAACGCAATTGAGGCGGTGCTGGACAAGGATTTACCCGACAGCTACGACCGCGTGACCTTCAAAACCAAGTGCGATAATGTATTTGCGCTGGTGCTGGACTTTGCGGCTAATCGGCGTAAGTGGGCAGCCTAAACCGCCCCAGCCTTGCAGTAAATTAGCCTAGCGCCGCACTTGGGAATATAATCCCCGCTTGAACTTACACACAGCGGATACTCCCCCATGAAACGCCCTGAACTGCTTGCCCCTGCGGGTACACTCAAATCCATGCGCCACGCCTTCGCCTACGGTGCGGATGCGGTCTACGCCGGTCAACCGCGCTACTCGCTGCGGGTGCGCAATAACGAATTCAAAAACGACAACCTCGCACTAGGGATTGCCGAAGCGCATTCGTTGGGCAAGCAATTTTTCGTCGCGGCGAACATTTCCCCGCACAACAGCAAGATCAAAACCTTTATGGAAGACCTTGCCCCCGTGATTGCGATGAACCCCGACGCGCTGATCATGGCAGACCCCGGCTTGATTATGTTGGTACGCGAAAAATGGCCAGAAATGCCCATCCACCTTTCCGTGCAAGCCAACACCGTCAATTACGCCACGGTGAAATTCTGGCAAAGCCTCGGCTTGACCCGCGTGATTTTGTCGCGGGAATTATCGCTGGATGAAATCGCCGAAATCCGCCAAGAATGCCCGGATATGGAACTGGAAGTCTTCGTCCACGGCGCGTTATGCATTGCGTATTCCGGGCGCTGCCTGCTCTCTGGCTACTTCAACCACCGCGACCCGAATCAAGGCACGTGCACCAATGCCTGCCGCTGGGAATACAAAACCACCGAAGCGGTTGAAGCAGCGGAAGGCAAATTCGTCCCCAAAGAAGCCGTGTTGTCGATGGATTTGTTTAACCAAGCGCAAAGCATGGGCAGTTGCGGCAATCAAGAACGTCACCCACTGGCGGACAAGGTGTATTTCCTCGAAGAAACCAACCGCCCCGGCGAATTGATGCCGGTCATGGAAGACGAACACGGCACGTATATCATGAATTCCAAAGATTTACGCGCCGTTGAACACGTCCAAAAACTCACCGAAATCGGCGTGGATTGCCTGAAAATTGAAGGACGCACCAAATCGCATTACTACGTGGCACGTACTGCACAGACGTATAAACAGGCGATTGATGATGCAATGGCGGGGCGCAGCTTTGACCCCAAATTGCTGGGTATCTTGGAAAATCTGGCGAATCGTGGTTATACCGACGGCTTTTACGAACGCCACCATACCCACGAATACCAAAACTACATGCAAGGCGCGTCGATGGGGCATCAACAGCAATTCGTTGCCGAAGCCATGCGCGTTGACCGTGACAACGGCTGGATTGAGCTGGATGTGAAAAACCGTTTCAGCGTAGGGGATCGGCTGGAATTGGTGTTACCGCAAGGCAACCGCGAACTGGTACTGGAGCGCATGGAAAATATGGATGGTATTCCCGTCACCACCGCGCCGGGGAGCGGTCACAAAATGCGTATTCCACTCCCACAAGACGTGAATAGCGAGATGATTTTGGTCAGCCGGTTTTTGTAATATGGCAAGTAACGGGAGAGCAGCCGTTCAAGCTTCGTGCTGCTCTATCGTCGTCCCCTCATCCTGATCCAATTGCACCTGTTCCAACACCCGTCCGCGCAAAATCGCACGACCATGCCGCCGCTCCACCCCTTGCGCACTGAATTCAAACCCGTAGATGCGTCGCCACACCAAATGCCCCTGACGGTTACGGCTAGGTTTCATGCTTTCCAAGGATACGGTTTGATCCAGAAACTGCACATCAATCTCCCGACATGCGCGTATCGCTGCCGCTACCGCCCGTTCGCGAGCATTCATCGAATCAATCCAGAACCAAAGCCCCAGCCCTAATAACCCCAATAGCAGCAAATTTTCCATTCTTGTCCTTGAAAATAGTAGAATGCACCCATTATTACGGAAATCTGCTAACGGATACACAGTAAAGAGCTTTTATGGACACACCTAAACTCGCCCAAAAACCTACCACCATCACCTTCATCGGCGCAGGCAATATGGCACGTAGCCTGATCGTCGGCCTATTGCAAGACCAAGCGAATGTCGTATTGCGCGTTGCCGACCCTGACGAACACCAACTCGATGCCATCCGCAAACATTGGCCGGAAGTCACCACCACCACCGACAATCTCGAAGCCATGCAAGGTGCCGACGTAGTGGTACTCGCTGTCAAACCGCAAATCATGCGTGAGGTGAGCGAAAACCTTGCCAGCAACGCGCAACTCAGCCGCCCGCTGTTTGTTTCCATCGCCGCCGGAATTCGCGAGGAAGCGCTCAACCGCTGGTTGGGTGGCAATCAAGCGATTGTGCGTTGTATGCCCAACACCCCCGCCTTGGTGCAAGCCGGTGCAACGGGTTTGTACGCGAATCAGCACGTATCTGACTCGCAACGCAGTGCAGCCGAAAGCCTGTTACGTGCTGTCGGCATTACCGTCTGGTTCGATGATGAAACCAAGCTGGATGCCGTCACCGCTATTTCTGGCAGTGGCCCTGCCTACTTCTTTTTGGTCATGGAAGCCATGCAAGCCGCCGCCGCACAACTCGGTTTGCGCCAAGAAGAAGCGCATTTACTGATTGTGCAAACCGCTCTTGGTGCTGCCAAACTGGCGCTGGAAAGCGACGACCTGCCAGGTGAATTGCGCCAAAAAGTCACCTCCAAAGGCGGCACGACTGAGGCAGCCTTACACGTATTAACCACTGGTGGTTTGCACGATTTATTTGCAAAAGCCTTACAAGCAGCAGCCAGCCGTTCACGCGAATTGGCAGCCGCCAACAGCTAATCATCATCTATCAAACAGGGGATAGTTGCTCATGGAAGCACTCCAGAACGTCGGCATTTTTTTGGTGCAAACCTTATTTTCGCTGTATATCGGCGCGGTACTCATCCGTTTCTTGCTGGCATTATCGCGGGCAAACTTCTACAACCCACTGTCACAGTTTCTGGTGAAAATCACCAATCCGGTACTGGTACCAATGCGACGCATGATTCCGGCAATTGGCAAACTCGATACCGCCGCGATTGTGCTGGCATTGGGTTTAAAGATTATTCAGACATTTTTGCTGGTCGCATTGCAGGGCAGTGAAACCAGTTTACCGGTGGTGCTGCTATATTCCGTGATTGACCTTGTGCGCACCGTGATTTACATCTACATCTTTGCACTGGTCATTCAAGCCGTACTCAGTTGGGTCGGCAACAGCCAGGGCAACCCATTGGCAGACATTTTGAACAGCCTGACAGAGCCATTGTTACGCCCCATTCGTCAATTCGTGCCTGTTATTGGCATGGTAGATTTGGCACCAATGGCAGCCATTTTGTTGTTGTATATCGTGTTGATTGTGTTGCAATCCTTCGGGCT
>JBEUIR010000228.1:0-4349 GCA_040415395.1 Candidatus Thiothrix namsaraevi | reverse complement strand
ACTGGTGTCACTGGTGTCACTGGTGTCACTGGCGTAGGGGTAACAACAGGTGCAGGTGTAGCAGGCGTAGTAGCACTAACTCCACTGCTCGCGCTGCCCGCATCACAATCACCATCACAATCACACGCACTCAGTAGGGATGCACACAAAACCATCGCCAACACAAGACCGCTTTTTTTAATTACTGGGATTTCTTTGGGAGCAAAAACTTCTGGCATAACTATTATCCTAATATATCTTAAACAAAGAAATTTCAGCCATAATCACTCAGGCTAAAAAAGGTTATAGCACAGCCCAGAAAAATCGCTGGCACATTTTCACCGCAATGAGCCACCTCAGAAAAAAATAAAATAAAATCAAATAGATGATAGTTGATTAAAAAGAAATCGCCCGCAAAAATCAAATAAACTTATGACATATAATTGATCTGACCACTTAAAGCAACCATTGTTATTCTTCGCCCAATACCTTCCGAAAACCCACTGTATCGGCAGTTTCAAACCCTTGGTCAGTTCGCCAAATAAAATACGCATTAATGCCGTGTGTATCCGCAAAAATCAAATAAACTTATGACATATAATTGATCTGACCACTTAAAGCAACCATTGTTATTCTTCGCCCAATACCTTCCGAAAACCCACTGTATCGGCAGTTTCAAACCCTTGGTCAGTTCGCCAAATAAAATACGCATTAATGCCGTGTGTATCCGCAAAAATCTTGCCCTGTTGTTCACCCAACGCCATCAGCAAGGTTGCATAAGCGTCTGCTAACGTTGCATCCGCCGCCACGACGGATACCGATGCTAGGTTATGCGTCACCGGAGCGCCTGTTGCCGGATTCACGGTATGCGAGTAACGTCTCCCCCCCGCGACAAAAAAGTTGCGGTAATCCCCCGACGTTGCCAGACCAGCCTCTTGCAAATTCACCCCTTGCTGAATCACCCGCCCCTCTTCCACCGGCTTCTCAATCGCAATACGCCAAGCATCACCGCGCGGACTCAAGCCACGGGTACGTACTTCTCCCGCCATTTCCACCATGTAATCCCGCACACCCAGCGATTCAAGATAGCGCCCTGCCTGATCAGCCGCGAAACCGTCTGCCACTGAAGAAAGATTTACCAACACATCCACTTGTGATTTACGTAAAGCCGGTGGCTCAAGGCGCACTTGCAATTTCTGGTAGCCCACTTTAGCCCGCGCCGCATCAATAGCTGCCTGCTCAGGCACGGCGGTTGTACCATCATGCGAATTAAATCCCCATAACTTGATTAACGGCCCGACTGTTACATCGTATACGCCATTGCTTTGCTGACTGAGTTGCAAGGTAAGATCAACCAATTGTGCCAATTCTGGCGCAACCGCAAACCAGTCAGTCCCTTGGTAACGGTTAAATTGCGCCAATACCGAGGTCTCATCCCACGTCGCCAACCATTGGTTAGTTTGCGCAAAGGTTTGATTTAAGCCTGCGAGTAACTCGGCTTTAGTAAGCGTGGTAGGAGGATTCGTGAGGGTGACGTGCCACAGCGCTGTACCCTGCATTCCTTCCAAATGCCATGCAGGGCTACGCTGCTCACAGGAGGTAAGCAATAACAATATGCCCAAGCAACATGCCCTAAGCAGACTTAGGTTTATGCTGCTCACCGGAAGAGCTGGTAAAACGATCATTCAAATGCTGTACAAAACGATCAGTGGCATGACGAATGGCATCCAGACGCCGCCGCGTCCTACCGCCCCAACCTGCGGGTGACGATTGAAAAATACTGCGCCAGAATGCGGTGCTTTTCAGGAAAGCGGCTGACAGATTGCCATAAGATTCACTCTTACTGAGCGTTGCCGCAATCCGCTTTGCTAGGCGCTGGCGAATCCAGTAATGCAGTCCCAACGCCAACAGGACGATAACAGCCGCCACCCCGGTAGTTGCCCAAATATTACCCGCAAACGCCACCAGCCAAGGCGGATTGAATAGCAACCCTTCCCAATAACCAAACTCAATACTCATCGCCACCAAAGCCACCGCTAACAAGCCAAATACCAACGCATCTGCTGCCAGCACTTGTTTTCGCCAACGTTGTAATGCCTCACGAATACGCGGTATAGCTTGCTGTTCAATCGCGTTGGCTTGGGATTCCATTGCGCCCACAATGCGATAAACACGCTCAATGTTCACCCCGTTCACACGCGCCATAATGCGCTGGTAATCGGCATCGCGCTTCGCCACGTAACGCGCCCAGACATTCTCATTGGCGACGGGTACGGCCAATTTGTCGTTGAATAAAATATGGAAACTACCGGCAGAAAGTCCTTGCTGTACCAAGGCTTTTTGCCAAGCCGATACGATGTCTTCAAGGTTGTCTTCACGAGCCGACGTATCAATTTGATTCAAAATAAACAGGAATTTGCTGCTGTCATTGCGACGCATTGCGCCTTTGACCAGGTGCTCCAGTGTATCTTGCATCGCGCCCGGTTCCGGGTGGCGGGCGTCAAAAAACACCATCACCAAATCGGACAACTCAATGATATGGTCAGTGATTCTCAGGGTGGCTTTGCGCTGCTCATCGGCATCAAACCCCGGCGAATCAATCAAAATTTTGCCACGCAGCTTTTCACTGGGGGCAACTTTCATCTGAAGATAGCTGTCAATCTTCGCGCCTTCACCTTTGGATACATGCTCAATATCTTCACTGATTTGGTAAAAAGGAAAGCGTGGGTCGCCATCCAATGCCAAACCGGGCAAGGTACGCACCTGATTATCCGGGCTAAAGGTAATCACGGTGAAACGGTCATCGACCGCCTGATTACCCGTGCGTTGCAAATCCATATCCAGAAACGTATTGATAAAACTGGATTTACCTGCCGAGAATGTTCCTAGAATAGAAATCATCGGCCACCATGAAATCTGCGTCGCGTAAGACTCACCGCCATGCAACAAGCCAAGCTTCAGGGCAACAGCATCCAGTTCACGGTACTGGTTGACTGCCTCAACTAACACCGGATTTTCACGTTTCAGGTGTTCCTGCAACCGCTTCAGGCGTTGCTCCATGCGCTTGGCTGGTGTCATATCTATCCTTTAATATCTAGGGAAGCGAACTTATCACCTTCCGTTATCAGTGAGCTATGTCCATCTTTTGCTGTTGTGGAGTCAATCGCTGGGGGTTGGCTCGTAGGGGTTTCCACCACTGGCTGCGGAGCGACGGGCGCAGGTTGCACAACTTGCGGCTGGATCGCTACGCCTTGCGCAACCGTACCGGCTGGTGAAGGGTAATAATTATAGTAGGGCGTAGCGACTGCGGGAGGCGAAACCACATAAGGGGAGGTGGTATCACTGCCAAATGGGCTGAATGTATTGAACATTTTCATCGGCCCGGAAATATTTTTGTTCATGCTCCACATATCGCGCTGCATATTATAAGTGGAAACGGCCATATTTTGGGTCGAGGCATTCATCTGTTGGATGTTGCCTGCCATATCTTGAGTACTGCTATTCATACCAACAATATTGTTGGTCATTTGACTGGTTGAACTCACTAGGCTACCCATTTGGGAGTCCATGGATGCAATTGAATCCGTCATTTTCGTCATATTGGTATCAACTGACGTGTGCATATTCGCAATAGTTGAAGTAAGACGATGGACATCCGTGGTCAGGGATTGCACCAAATAAAAACCATAGGCAGAGAGAATAATGAAAGCCACCATTGCCGGATAGACAACCATTTGCAAGGTACGGGTTACATTAACTTGGCGTTCCTCAAAATCCTGCAACTCATCCTCGACATCGTGCAACTCATTTTCAATGTCGTTAATCCCTGCGGATTTTTCATTTGTTTTCATACCTAACTCCTGATTTCGAGGCGCGACTATCTCCCTAGACGACACCCCAGCTACTGTGAATGCGTATCACGCACTATCCGATGCGTTTTTCATAAATGTTATCTCCCAAACATCCTTTGCTATCTAATCTTATTCTTTTACATGCAATGTAGCAGTAGCGGCAGGTCAAGATATTGCAACTTAATCCTGCGCAACTACTGACACAATCCTACCCTGTTTTATTTTTTTAGGGCAGCATCAATTTGCTTGGCAAGCTCAGGGTTTACCATATCCACATACAACTTCATGTTTAATGCTTCAGTAACACGACCCTGTGCCGCAAGCTTGGGCGCGACTTCAGCGAACAGAGTAGCTGCTTGCTGTGCGTTGCCCTGCTTCCAGTACACGTTCGCCAATTCACCTTTATATTCTAAAGAATCAGGCACTTGCTTGAGCAGATCATTGTATAAACCTGCTGCTCTATCCAACTCATTTGCCCAGTAAGCTTCACGCGCCGCACGCAACAAATCCGCTGGCGTA
>JBEUIR010000227.1:0-4373 GCA_040415395.1 Candidatus Thiothrix namsaraevi | reverse complement strand
GTTCCAGAACCAGCCCCGGAAGTCGATGATACCGCAGAAGCCGATGCCGAATCGCGGATGATCTGGCAATTGTTCTGGGAGGAAGTCCCGGAACAGCTTCAGGCGCTCGACCGTAATCTGCAACACCTGCGGGAAGCACCGGAAGAACGTGACATTATCCGCGAACTCGAACGTGAATTTCACACCCTCAAAGGTGGGGCTCGCATGGCGCAATTGGCTTCACTGGCTGATGTCAGTCATGACGCTGAAACGCTGCTAAGCCATTTACACGGCGTTGGGCGCGTGTCGGATGCGGATATTGAGCGCTTGCAACTGGCAGTTGATCAACTGCATACCCTGACGGAAGCGTTGCATCAACCCAACGCACAGGTCAATGCGCTGCCGGAAACCGTGATGCCGTCAACGATGCCATCAACGCCAGTCTTGGCAGAATTGCCCGATCTCACGCCAGTTGCGCCGCTTGTGGAGCCAATGCCTGCGCCGATAGCCGATGCTTGGGTGCGGCAACGGGCGGCACAGGCGGAGTCTGGCAGTTTGCTGGAACGTTTGTTGCTGGAACAAGCCGATAGCTTGCCCGATATTAGCGTGCTGGATAGTACTTCCCGCGCCACATCTGCCCCGGATGCCACGCCATCCACCACCGCCATCAGTAACCCCCATGAAACCATCCGCTTGCCTGCCGTGTTTGTGGATAATCTGATTGACCGGGTGGTGGAACTCAATGTGCAACAGGTACACATGTCCGAACACTTCAGCAGCATGGGGATGGATGTGGGTGAATTGGTACGCACGGTAGCCCGCTTACGGCAGCAAATCCGCACGTTGGAAGTAGAAAGCGAAGCACGTATCCACGACGGGCGCAGCAAACGTTTGCAAGCCAGCAAAACGGCTGCCAACGATGCCGGTTTTGACCCACTGGAAATGGATCAATATGCCGAGGTGCAACGCATTTCGCGCTCATTAGCAGAAAGCCTGAACGACTTGGTGAATTTGGAAGCGGATTTAGCGGCTCAGGTACGCAAAGGTGAACAATTATTGCAAGCCGATATGCGCACCACCCGCAAACTCCAGCGCGATTTACTCAACACGCGCTTGGTAGCTGTCACCATGCTAGTGCCGCGTTTACGCCGCTTGACCCGTCAAGTGGCGAGTGAACTGGGCAAGCAAGTGGCACTGGAGGTGCAGGGTGAAGACTGCGAACTCGACCGTAATTTGTTGCAAAACATGACTGCCCCGCTGGAACATTTGATCCGTAATGCTATTTCACACGGTCTGGAAACCCCGGAAGAGCGTGAACAGGCAGGTAAACCCCGTACCGGTAACATTACCCTGACGATTAGCCGGGATGACAATGAAATTGTGATCCGTTTCCGTGATGACGGGCGTGGTTTGAACCGTGAACGCTTGCGTGAGCGTGCTATCGAAATGGGTTTGGTGGGGAAGGGGCTGGAATTGCCGGAAGCGGAGCTGGATCGTTTGATTTTACGCCCCGGTTTTTCCACCGCAGCCACCATCAGCCAAATTTCAGGGCGCGGTATTGGCATGGATGTGGTGCATTCCGAACTCAAAGCCTTGGGCGGTAATTTGCAGATTGCCTCTAAGCCGGGTGAAGGCACGACGTTTGCTATGCATTTGCCCTTCACCTTGGTGGTGAACCCGGTGCTGCTGGTTGACGTGCAAACCCAGGTGTATGCCTTGCCGATTACGGGGGTTCAAGGTTTGGCACGTCTGTCCGGGCAGCAGATTCAAGCGGCGCTGCAACCTGATGCTGAAAAGTTGATGTTTGCGGGGGAGGCTTACGCCTTGCATCATCTGGCGGAGGTTTTGGGTGGGCAACGTGCGGAGTCTGTGTTCGCTGCTGATGAGCGTTTCCCGGTGGTGTTTATCCAGTTGCAGGGGCTGGCACTGGCGTGGGTGGTTGATCACGTGCGTGGGCGGCGCGAAGTGGTATTGCAACCCTTGGGAATCTTGTTCAAAAGTTGCCGCTTGTACTCGGCGGCAACGGTTGCGCCGGATGGCAGTGTCTACCTTGTGCCGGATATGGTGGAACTGGCACGGCTGGCGGAAACCCCGTCAGTGTTAGCACCGGTACTTGCTGTTGAAGAGCTGTCTGTGCCTGATGAACCCAGCGGGCCGCCACGGGTGTTGGTGGTGGATGATTCGATTACGGTGCGCCGTGTGACTGAAAAATTCCTCAATAGCCGTGAATATACGGTGCTGACAGCGAAAGACGGCATGGAGGCACTGGAGCGCATTGCGGAATTCCAACCCAACGTGGTGTTGCTGGATATTGAAATGCCGCGTATGGATGGTTTTGAGTTGCTGGGGCATCTGCGGCGCGACCCGCAATGGGCGCGATTGCCGGTGATTATGATCAGTTCGCGTACTGCGCAAAAACACCGGGAACATGCCGGAGCGTTGGGCGCAACGGGGTTCCTCGGCAAACCCTACCAAAACGAAGTGCTGCTGGATGCCTTGCAAGAGGTCTTAGCCAGTGGGCACGAAGCCAACAATACCCATGAGTGGGAGAACTTGCCAGCATGAACCCTGCACAACAACCTGCGATCAAAAGCCTGATCGTGCGCCTGCATCACGGTAGTTTGATATTGCCAGTCAATTTGATGGCAGAATTGGTGACGGGCGGTGAACTGACGCCATCGGAACATCCGGGCTTGGAGGGGTGGTTGCAATGGCGTAACCGGCAAATTCCCGTGGTGTCCCTGGAGTCCTTGTGTATGCAGGAAGTGGCCGACGAGTCTGGCGAAGGTAAATGCCTGATCTTGCATACCGTATCAGCGTTGCCGGGTTTGCCGTTTATTGCGTTGCGGGTGCAGGGGGGCTTGAATACCTTGGATATTTTGCCCGATACCTTGCGCGATGATCACAGCGGTAATGTGCAGCGTTGCCCCTATGTGGCAAGGCAGGTACGCGCGTCACATTTGCTGTGCTTTATCCCTGATTTGCCGACGATTGAGGCGGTAGTGGCAGAAGTGTTGCAATTGACAGGGGAACAGCCGGAGGCAGCGCTGTTAGAGTAGTACTAGCCCTAAGACCACAATGAGCATAAATGTCATGGTAATGGCGGTGTTCATGGTGTTTTGGTTGAGCATCTTATCCATGAACACGCTTTTCTCGGCAACATTGCGCATCATTTCGATACGTTGTTTGACCGGAAAAGTTTCAGGTTTTTCATAGCTGGCAGTGCCGCCTTTGAGGTTGATCAGCGGTATTAACATATTGATATTAATATGGGCTTGGATCGCATCTTGGGTGGGGCTGTCATAGTTCAGTGTCCAAGGTGCAGCATATTCAAACGCCTCCATAAGAAACATGTCGCGCATTTTTTCCTGGCTCGCCTTGATAATAGCGCGGTTGCGCTCCAACCCTTTTTGTAAATCTTCCAATGACATCATTGGCATGGGTGCGGAAATATGCACGTAATAATCCCGCCCACGGATTGTTACTTTTACAGTGCCAGCGTAATTGCTGGGTTCGGTGTCTTTTTTTTCATCAGCCATAGTCGTCACATCGAATGCAGGTAGGTTGTTGATTTTTCGTATCGATTCTAATAGCGCTGAGCTGACCACCCCATACACAGCCCGTGTCCAGCGCAATGACATAATTTCCATTATAATACCCCAAAGTAGACCAATGACCAAATAGTACGGTCACGCCTAGGGCTTGTTTCGTTGGAGAGGCAAACCACGGGATAAGTTCCCTAGTTTGCGCAGAAAGTGAACTGTCATCAAAGGGATTGCCTTTGGCCTCAAATTCGAGGCTGCCATCGGCACGGCAATAGCGCATTCGGGTGAAGGCATTGAGGATGTAGCGGTGGCGGTCTGGCTGGCTATCCGCCGGGTTCCAGGTATCCGGTTGGTCGCCGTAGACTTGTGCTAACCATTTGGCAACGCGGGGGCTGGTGAGTTCAGCTTCGACTTCACGAGCGCAGGTTTGCGCGGTGGCTAAATCCCACTGCGGGGGAATACCCGCATGACTCATGGCGTACCCTAGCTGGTTATCCACATGCAATAAAGGGCGTTGCGCCAGCCAGGTAATCAATTCGGGGTAATCGGGCGCATCCAGCAACAATTTCAAACTCTTGTGCGGTTTACGCAGCCCATGATGTGCTGCCAGCAAGCTGATGTCATGGTTGCCCAATACACACACGGCGGCATCCCGCAGGGAGCGCACAAAGCGTAAGGTTTCCAGCGATTGTTTGCCGCGATTTACCAAATCCCCGGCAAACCACAGCGTGTCTTGCCGGGGGTCAAAGCGCAGTGTGTCCAAAAGGCGCATGAGTGGGTCGTAACACCCTTGTAAATCACCGATTGCGTAAGTAGCCATGTGTTTACCTGTTTAATTTACCTATTTAT
>JBEUIR010000226.1:0-4374 GCA_040415395.1 Candidatus Thiothrix namsaraevi | reverse complement strand
CGTCCTTTAGGGCGGGGAGGATGTCAAAATCCACAGCATGAATATACATATCACCTTATCCCTACTGCTTGCGTTCCTGCTATCCACCTCCGTGCTGGCAGCACCGCAGGATGTCCGCACCATCCCCATGACCAACGCCCAGCAACCCTTCGAGCTTGCCGCCAAGTTGCAATGGAACCCACACGACAAAGCATGGGACAAAGTGCTAGTACTCTACAACGGCAACCCCAGCCCCCCTGCCACTCACCCGGTCTGGCAGTATCTTGACGGGTTAGACATCCCCCAACGTCAGCCCAAAACACCCGGCGAAAACTTGCATTACAAAGCCTTTCACCTCAATGCCTATTGCAGTGGCACCACACCCCTGACCTCTGGTAAACCACTACGCATTACCTTCGACCAAAATACCCCAGGCAACTACACCGAAACCGACTACTTCCGCGACTGGAACTGCCCAGGCTGGCGCATGGGGCTAAACAACGTCAATATCGTCAAAGGTCAGGATGCCCGTAATGGTCAAGGCTTACGCATCAAACTACTCAAAGGTTCATCAGGTTGCCATAGCGACGACTGTGCCAGTTGGAAACCCCATATCGGCGCACAACTCGATAGCCTGTATTACTCGTATTGGGTGAAATTTCCCGCTAATTTCGACTTTGTACGCGGCGGCAAACTCCCCGGCATTGGCAGTGCTGAACCCCGTGTTGGTGGGGAAAAACCTAACGGGTACGATGGTTGGAGTGTACGCACTATGTGGGAAAAAGACGGCAAACCGGGGCAATACGTCTACCACCCCGACCAGCCAAAAAACTTCGGCGACTTTTTCCCATGGGATACCCCACCGCTGGAAACCGAAAAGTGGTATCAAATCAAAACCCTCGTGCGACTCAACACCCCCGGCAAACGCGATGGCATTATCACCACCTGGCTGAATGGCAAACCAGTGCTGGACAAGCGCGACCTACGCTTCCGCATTGGCGCTGACCTCAAGATTGAGCGCTTCCTGTTTGCGGTATTTTTCGGGGGTACTGGAGCAGAATGGGCGCCCAAGCGCGATATGCTGCTTTATCTTGACGACTTTACGCTCTCAGCCACCCCACACTGATTATGATGACAGCGCATACCATTTTCACGCAGCGTTGGCTTTGCCTGATACTGTTAACCCTGTTGACATTGCTGCTACCGACCACCGCTAATGCGTTTTCTACCGAGCGTTTGGATGAGCTAAGCACGCAACTCAACGCTGCTGAAACGCTTTTTCAGGAACAAAAGTACCCGGACATCAGCAAACTCGATAGCCTGACCACCACCGCCGCGAGTTTGGAACAAATCGCCAAAACCTGTGTGGCGCAGCAGGAGCAACAACAAACCCAAACCCAACAAGCGATAGATAGCTTGGGTGAAGCCAATACCGACGAAAACGAGGAAGTCAAACACAAACGCAAAGAACTGACCGCACAAAAACAGCAACTTGAAAAAACTTTGTCGCAATGTCGCTTACTCAGCCTGCGTGCTACGACCCTCTTGACCGATACCCGACAATCCCGTCAGGCTTTGCTCACACAACAGTTACTTGCCCCTAGTGCTTCCGCACTCGACTATTTACAGGTGATTCTGCTGGAATCGGGGGTATGGAAAGCTGAAATTAATGGTTTGGTACACACACTCAGCAACCTGCCTTTGCACAAAACGAATGTGTGGATCGCACTCGCCTACGGTATCGCTGGGTTAGTGGCGGGGTTATTTTGGAGTGCTCATAAACGCCGTCAGTACCGCGAAACCTTACCACCGATTCATGCGACCAGCCCTACGCTGGCAGCAGTGTGGATTAGTCTATTGCGCTTTTTACCGTTCACCTTGTTTGCAGGCTTGGCAGCACTCTCCCTCTATTTTGCGCCGCCGGGTGTACCGTTTATTCTGCAATTTATGCAGGTATTGCTATTATTTGGCGTCAGTTACGGCATTATGCACTCGCTATTGCGCCCCGCCGGACAAGTTGAGGGCGTTGTACCTGCCACCCAACAAACGGGGCAGAAATTATACTTTTGGGCGCGGTTACTGATTTTTCCCACCTTAATCGGCACGGTTTTTCACTCACCGCTGTTAGATTCCGCCGCGCAAGTCAGCACCTCCCCTAGTCATTTAGTGGGTTTAATACGCATTGCATTGGGTACAGTGATTGGCTTTGCACTCGCCCGCCTCATTTGGCTCATGTCCGATCACTTTTTGTTTATTCAACGCACGCGGCTGCATTGGTTAGCAGTAGGCGCATTACTGCTCGCGGTTGCCAATTTATGGCTAGGCTACCGCAATCTTTCCGTATTCTTATTTACTGGGGTGTTTGGCACGCTGTTTTTATTACTGGCAGCTTGGCTGTTCCTCAAAATTCCAGCGGAAATCTTTGATGGGCTGGATGTCGGGCGTACCCCTTGGCAACAACGTTTGCGACAACAGTTAGGGCTACGTAGCAATCAACTCGTACCGGGCTTACTGTGGCTACGCCTTGCCAATACGCTGGTGGTTTCCGGCGTATTGTTGATTTTGTCGCTGCGGCTGTGGGGAATGCCGGAACAAAACTTCACCCTGTTACTGACACAACTTGCCAGTGGTATCCAGATTGGGGGATTCACCCTAGAACCCTTGCGGATTATCGGCGGCTTGCTAATAGTGGCGTTGCTGGTCAGCCTTACCCATGTGCTGAAAAAGAATCTCGCGGAAAGCTGGTTACGCCGCACTACCCTGAGCCGGGGCGCACGCGAGGCAATTACCACCGTTTCAGGCTATACCGGCATTTTGCTGGCGATTTTAATGGGCTTGTCGGTGGCTGGCATTCAGTTTGAAAATTTGGCGATTATTGCGGGGGCTTTATCGGTCGGGATCGGCTTTGGCTTGCAAAACATCGTCAATAATTTTGTGTCGGGTTTGATTTTGCTGTTTGAACGCCCTATCCGGCGGGGTGATTGGATCACCGTGGGTACGGCGGAAGGTTATGTGCGGGATATTAGCATTCGCTCAACCACCATCCAAACCTTTGATCGTTCTGACATTATTGTACCAAACTCGCAAATCATTTCTGGGCAAGTCACCAATATGATGCTGAATGATAATTTCGGCAGAGTGATCATTCCCGTCAATGTGGCTTATGGTGCCGATACCGAACGGGTCATGGCGATACTGCAAGAAGCAGCTAATACGCACCCGTTAGTACTGAAAGACCGTAGTGATATGAAAATCAACGTATTTTTTCGGTCATTTGGCGATAATGCGCTAAATTTTGAATTACGTTGCTTTATTCGCGATATTGAAACCAAAGCCAGAGTCACCAGTGACTTGAATCTAGCGATTGATAAAGCCCTGCGCCAACAAGCAATACCCTTGTCCTTTTCGCGCAGTGAGCCGTACACCTGGTCAGGAAAGACTGTCAAATCGCCGGATTTAAGCTAGAATACGCGCTCCTTACCGTTTGGCCCCATAGTTTAATGGATAAAACGGCCCCCTCCTAAGGGGCAACTACAGGTTCGATTCCTGTTGGGGCTGCCACTTCTGACCATTGCAAGCATTCTTTCTTGGACTTTGTGCTGTATGTTTAGTAAGCTGTGGCACAGGTGAGCTATCACGCCACCTTTGGCTCTTTTACAATCTGCCAGCCACTAAACTGATCAAAAACCAGTCTTATGCGTTCATTCTGAGAGCCTGAAAATGCTAACTTTGAAGTACCGATTTGATGTCAAAATTCATACACCCCAAGTTGTTGAAACTAAAGCGTTTCCGACGAACGGCGGGGTTTGAATGCCGCCCTGTTTGAAAAGGGATTAAGACGCCAAGAGGAATAACTGCCTGTGATGGCTCCAATGTTTGAATGCCGCCCTGTTTGAAAAGGGATTAAGACTTCCAATGACGCTAGGTTGTATTGTTCACCACGGTTTGAATGCCGCCCTGTTTGAAAAGGGATTAAGACCTCCAAAAGCCGCCCTCCATGCTTTTTGCGGCAGTGTTTGAATGCCGCCCTGTTTGAAAAGGGATTAAGACACCAGCTTCCATCCCGCCGCAACCAGCGACTCACGTTTGAATGCCGCCCTGTTTGAAAAGGGATTAAGACTGAGCCAGCCAGCTTTTCAGCAGCTTCCTTGATAAGTTTGAATGCCGCCCTGTTTGAAAAGGGATTAATGCTGTGCTGATAGCGTTGCGCACGAAGTCGTTTAGGCTGATGCCAAGTTCTTTAGCCTTCACCGCCGCCGCTAGGTGAAGATCGTGACCAACACGCACATTGAAACTACCTTTACAGGGTAATTCAGGTGCATAGCCTTTGGCTTCGCAAGTGGCTAGGTAGTCATCAACGGCTTCTTCAAACGCTGCTTTGAGCGCTTGCACGGT
>JBEUIR010000225.1:0-4381 GCA_040415395.1 Candidatus Thiothrix namsaraevi | reverse complement strand
AAACCCAATGAGCGTATCGTTGAGCGCATGATTGCCACCTTGCGGCAAGCCTTAAGCGACAACCCTGACAGCAGCATCCTCGCCTTCCTGCCCGGTCAAAGCGAAATCCACCGTACCACCGAAGCACTCGGCGCATGGCTGGTGGAACGCAAAATTCGCGGCGTGCATTTACGCCCCATGTACGGCAACCTCACCCTGGACGAACAGCAACAAGCCATTGCGCCGCTCACAGGTTCAAGTGCTGGCGAACGCAAAGTGGTGCTGGCAACCAATATCGCCGAAACCAGCCTGACCATCGAAGGCGTGGATGTGGTGGTTGATTCCGGGCTGGTGCGTGAAGCCCGTTTCGACCCCGGAACTGGCATGACCGGCTTGCACACCACGCGCATTTCCCGCGCCTCCAGCACCCAACGCGCCGGACGTGCAGGCAGGCTTGCCCCCGGTGTGTGCTACCGACTGTGGACGGAAAGTCAGCAAGAGCAACTTACTGCACACCATACCCCGGAAATCCTACGTGCCGATCTCGCCCCACTCGCCCTGCAATTGCTGCAATGGGGTGTGGATGATCCGACTGAACTGCGCTGGCTGGATGTGCCGCCTTCCGGTCTGTGGCAACAGGCGCTGGATTTGCTGGAAACGCTCGGCGCGATTCAACGCAAGGGCAAAGCCACGGTACTGACTGCACACGGGCAAGTCATGTGCAATCTGCCCGTGCATCCACGCCTTGCCCACTTGCTGATTTGTGGCGCACAAACCGGGCACCTGAGCGCAGCCGCCAACCTTGCCAGCCTGCTTTCCGAACGCAACCCATTCAGCCAAGACAATCCCGACATTAGCCAGCCGCTGGACATACTGGCAGGCACAAGCCGTTGCTCGTACCCGCAACAGGGCTGGTTACAGCGTACCCGCCAACTGGCAAACCAATTCGTGGAGCAAATCCGTAGCCAGAAATTGCCGGAAAGTGGCGTGAGCTTTTTACTGCCCGCCGCGCAACTCAATGGCTACTTGTTGGCTTGCGCCTACCCCGACCGTATTGCTCGACGGCGGCATTCCGGCGGCTACCAACTTGCCAACGGACGCAGTGCTGATCTGCCCGACAAACACGCGCTCGGCAATCAAGCCTGGCTGGCGATTGCGGAAGTCAGCAACATGACGGGCAAAAGCAGCGACACCATCCGCTCCGCCGCCGCGTTGGATGACAAGCTGTTTGCGAGCGCATTGGCGGATCAAGTGCGCACGCAAACTCTGGTGGAATGGGACAATAAAGCGGGACGTTTCATCGCGGAAACACAGCAAAAAATCGGCGCATTGGTATTACAACGCAAAGCCCTGCAAGCCGTACCAAGTGAAGCCAAAAGTGCCGCCCTGATCGGTTTCATCCGCAAGCAAGGGCTGGATGTGCTGCCTTGGCAAACGGAACACGAGCAATGGTGCGCACGGGTGAATTTGTTACGCAGCGTAGAACCCAAACAGCCCTGGCCTGATGTCAGCCGTGCGAACTTGCTGGCAACGCTGGAAGACTGGCTTGCGCCGTATCTGGAGGGGGTGAATGTGTTGGCGGATTTCAAAAAGCTCGATTTGACCAGCATCCTCAGCAACCTGTTGCCGTGGGACATGCAACAGCGTTTGGAGCAGCTTGCTCCCAAACGCTTGGAAGTACCTTCGGGGCATGACATTGCCATCGACTACAGCCAAGTGCCGCCGGTACTCGCGGTGAAATTGCAGGAAATGTTCGGTTGCCAACAAACCCCAACCATTGCCAATGGCAAGGTGGCGCTGCTGGTGCATCTGCTGTCTCCGGCGGGCAGACCGTTGCAGATTACGCAAGATTTGGCAGGATTCTGGCGCACGTCTTACCACGAGGTGAAAAAAGACATGAAGGGGCGTTACCCTAAACACCCGTGGCCGGATGACCCATTGCAGGCAATGGCGACGCGCAAGGTCAAGCGGCTACTGTAATCAGGAGTAACTCGGTTTACACGCGCCGGGAATGCGCCCAAACCCAATCAAGCGCTTCGACCAATAGCCTTTCAGCTCATCGGTGGCAATCGCCCTGCCCTTGCGTGGCGCATGGACAAATTTGTTATTGCCCAGATAAATCCCCACGTGGCTTATGCGCTTGCCGCTGGTATTGAAAAATACCAAATCGCCTTTCTGACTTTGCGCTTTAGGAACTTTGACAGCAGCAGCGTATTGCTCAGCAGCAGTGCGCGGGAGGGCTACTTGTGCGCCGTTTTTGAAGGCGTATTGCGTCAAACCGCTACAATCAAAACCGGTTGCCGGACTCGTGCCGCCCCAGCGGTACATTTTGCCCTGCTGCTTTTGCGCATTCCACACGACTTTATCCAACAAACTCACCGCTGGCTGCTTTTGTACCACCGGAATTTGCGTGACCGTCACTAATTTAGTTGATTCAGCCAACTCAGCTTTGGACGAGTCCGATACCGAACTACAACCCACCAACGTACAAACCAATAAAACGGCAAATCCTTGCACCATGACACCAGACATAGAGGCATCCTCCCGTCAACACTAACAAAACACTCACCATGTAAATACTAGATCAGAACCTGAATCTTTGCTGAACAAATATGACTAAATTAGCAAGAAACTTTTTACCTGCCCTGCTTGGGTTTCGCGATGGATACGTAGGTTGAAACGGTTGAAATCGAGTGTGGTATCCGACTCCTGTTCCAGATAGATCATGCCTGACGGTTGCAATAGGGATTTTGCCAACACGATTTCAAGCACAGGTTCTAATAAGTGTTTGCGAAACGGTGGATCAAGGAAGATCAAATCAAAACCCTGTGTTTCCCGTTGCAGAAACCGCAAGGCATCATCGTGCACCAACTGCGCGTGTTGCGCCCCCAACAACGCAATATTGTCACGCAAGGCTTTAGCGGCAGCCGGATGCTTTTCCACCATCACCACCTCACTCGCCCCCCGTGACAAGGCTTCCAAACCCAATGCACCACTGCCTGCGAACAAATCGAGGCAACGCGCCCCCGGTATTTGCATTTGCAACCAATTGAACAAGGTTTCGCGTACCCGATCCGGGGTTGGGCGTAAACCGGGAACATCGGCAAAGCGCAACTGGCGGCTGCGCCATTCGCCCCCAATAATGCGCAACAGATTATTTTTCATCACCGCCCACAATCACTGTCACCATTTTGTCGGGCTGGACACGGCGCGTAAACGCTTCGGTAATTTGTTCGCGGGTCAAGGCATTCACCTTAGTGGTAAAGGTATCCAAATAATCCAACGGCAATTGGTAAAAACCGATCATGCCGATGTATTCGACAATCTGGCTATTATTCGCAGTACGCAACGGGAAACCGCCACTCACGTCTTTTTTGGATGCTTCCAGTTCTTCAGCCGTCGGGCCTTCTTGCTGGAATTTACCCAAGACATCACCCACCACCTTCACGGCTTCATCGGTTTGTTCCAACTTGGTTTGCAAGCCTATTTGAAACACCCCAAGCTGCGCCAACGGTGCAAAATAACTGTACACGCTGTAACTCAAGCCCCGATCATTGCGGATTTCCTTCATCAAACGCGAGGTGAAACCACTGCCGCCCAACACCTGATTGCCCATGTACAGGGTGAAAAAGTCCTCATCGCCACGCTTATTACCGATCTGCCCCACCAAAATGTGTGCCTGCGCGGACGGGTAAGGAATCTTCACGGTTTTCGCCGCAGTGAGTGGCTTAACCTCAGGCAACGCAGCCGCTGCTTCCCCTTCCGGCAATGCTCCCGACACTTTTTCCGCCAAAGCTTCGGCTTGCGCACGGTCTACCGCGCCCACAATCGCCAGCAAACCATTTTTTGCTACGTAATGCTGTTGGTAAAACGCTTGCAAATTCTCGACTTTCAACGCTTGCACACTGTCTTCCGTGCCGTTTTCGGGCTGCCCATACGGGTGATCGCCGTACAACGCTTGGTAAAACGCTTTGCTGCCAAGGCTGGCGGGGTCTTGTTTTTCAGCTTGCAAACCCACCAGGGTCAGCTTTTGCACCCGCTCGAAATCTTTTTGCGGAAAATCGGGTTTCGACACCACTTTCAACCACAAATCCAGCGCCGCTTGCTGCTCTTTTTCCAAGGTAATGGTGCGCAAACCTGACCAGCCCATGTCGCTGGAAGTGCTGGAGGAAAACACTGCCCCAATGGCTTCAAACTGCTCGGCGAGTTGATCTTCACTCAAACCCGCCGCGCCTTTATCCAACATACTATTGGTCAGCATTGCCAAGCCCGGTTTATCGCCATCGCGGGCGCTACCGGCTGCAAAAATCAGGCGCATATCCAACATCGGCAATTCCGGCGCGGGGACGTAATACACCCGCAAGCCATTGGCAGTTGTCCAATGTTCAATCTTCGGGGCGGC
>JBEUIR010000224.1:0-4387 GCA_040415395.1 Candidatus Thiothrix namsaraevi | reverse complement strand
TGTTTGCCGCGTATTCATTGGCTGAACTCCTGACAAATCATGTGGCTATCGCGGCGGAAGTGATGCCGGTGTTACGCCCGATTGAGCAGTTTAAGAAGTACCTACAATACGGTGCGTACCCGTTCTACCGCGAATCGTTGGATAATTACACCCGCAAACTGCTGGAAGTGGTCAACCTGACCATCGACTCTGATTTATGCGGGCTGTATAACATCGACCCGCTCAAACTGGATAAGCTGAAAAAGGTGCTGTACATGCTGTGCAGCACTGATCCGGTGGAGATGAATGTTTCCAAACTGAGTGCAGCGGTGGGGGCATCGTGGGCTACGCTGTCCAAATATCTGGAGCGCATGAGTGCGGGCAGTTTGGTGCATATTGTGCGTGGTGGCAGCGGGATGCGCACAGTGAATAAGCCTGATAAGTTGCTGCTGGATAATACCAACCTGTTTTATGCCTTGTGTGCTGCACCGAATATTGGCTCGCTCCGCGAAAGTTTTTTTATCTCGCAACTGGCGCACCAGCATCAGGTGCATTACCACGACAAAGGGGATTTTCTGGTGAATGATCAGTGGGTGTTTGAAATCGGTGGCGCAAATAAGACGCTCAAACAGTTGGAAGGCAATCCGCACGGCTACGCGGCAGTGGATGATGTGGTCATCGGCGACGGCAAGCGCATTCCGTTGTGGCTGTTTGGAATGCTGTATTGAACACGCCGTTGACAACGTTAATCTGAAATAACCCGTCAATTCTGGGTGAGTGTTGCTTGCCCTGAAGTGACTGTTTAAGATGTAGGTGTTCAACAATACAAAAGGATGGAGATTCTCATGGCTGTAAGTTTAAGCAAAGGTCAACGCATTTCGCTGGAAAAAACCGGCGGCGGTGGCTTGAGTAAAGTACGCATGGGCTTGGGCTGGGATCCGGCAGAAGCACCGAAAAAAAGCGGTTTCTTCGGTAGCATGTTTGGCGGTGGCGCTGCGGCAGACATCGACCTGGATGCTTCCTGCTTATTGCTGGATGCACAAAAAAACCTGCTGGACGTAGTATGGTTTCGCCAACTGCAAAGCCGTGACGGCGCGATTCGCCATTCCGGTGATAATCTGACCGGTGAAGGTTCAGGCGATGATGAAGTCATTTACGTCGACTTGTCCAGTTTGCCGGGGAATGTGGCGTATCTGGCGTTCACGGTTTCCTCGTTCCGTGGGCAAACTTTCAATGAAGTCGGTGGTGCATTCTGCCGCTTGGTGGATGACAGCAACAATACCGAAATGGCGAAATTCAACCTGTCCGACAAAGGCGCACACACGGGTGTGGTCATGGCCATTGTGAGCCGTAACGGTGCAGGTTGGGAGATGAAAGCAGTTGGCGCACCCACCGCAGGCGCAGTTGCCAACGACATGATGCCTGCGATATTGGCGGCTATCTAGGAGTAACGCGATGTCAGTGACCCAACTGGTAGCTGGGGCAAATTGCCCTGTACCGCGTGAAAAACTGCACGTTGAAGTCCTGCTATCGCCTGCTCAAGTCAGTGGGGCAGAGGTGGATATTTCCGCCTTTGTCCTGGCCGCTAACGGCAAAGTGCGTGGTGATGATGACATGGTGTTTTACGGGCAACCGCGCCCCGGCAATGGCAGCGTGGCGTTTGTCGGCAACAGTGCCGGTCGTGCTGAATTCGCCGTTGACCTGCCGACTGTATTGACAGGCACAGAAAAAATAGCGTTCACCGCCACCATTCACGAAAACCGTACCAATTTCGGCGCATTCACCAGTTTGCAAGTCACCGCGAAAAACGCGGCGGGGCAGACGGTGTTGCAAGCCACCTTACCCGCGACTGGCAGGGTCGAATCCGCGCTGATTTTGGGCGAGTTATATTTGCGTCAAGGCGCGTGGAAATTCCGCGCTGTGGGGCAAGGTTTTGCCGGTGGCTTAAAACCGTTAGCCGAACATTTTGGGGTGGACATTAGCGATGCACCTGCGCCAGCCGCAGCACCTCCAACACCAGCACCACCACCTGCGCCCGCTAGAAAGCCGATTTCACTCAGCAAAGTAACGCTGGATAAAACCAAACCGCGTGTTAGTCTGGAAAAGAAAAGCGAAGGTTTTGGTGAAATCCGCATTAATCTAAACTGGAATCGTGAAAATCAGCCAGCCGCCAAAAGCAGTGGCTTTTTGGGTGGTATGTTCGGCGGCGGTGGCAATGCTCAGGTGGATTTGGATGTCGGTTGCCTGTACGAACAGCGTGACGGCACCATCAGTGCGATTCAAGCCCTTGGCGACCGTTTTGGTTCCTTCCGCAGTGACCCGTATATCGAACTCAAAGGCGATGACCGCACGGGAGCGATTTCGGAAGGCGAATGGCTGTACATCAATGGGCAGCAGTGGCAAACTTTCAAGCGGATACTGGTGTATGCTTTTATCTACGAAGGTGCGCCGAACTGGGCAAAAACCGATGGTGTGGTCACGATTTACGTGCCGAATGAACCACCTGTGGAAATTCGTTTGACTGAAGGTGGTAATTCATTAGGCATGTGTGCAGTTGTTCTCTTGGAAAACGTCAATGGCGCGTTACAAGTCAATCGTGAAGTGCGTTATTTCCGAGGACATAAGGAGATGGATGAAGCCTACCGCTGGGGTTTAAACTGGCGGGCGGGTTCTAAATAACCGAGAAACTGTCAGTGGTTTTTCGGTTAAATGTTTACATGTTAATAATGACTTAAGGAGTACAAAATGGCAGTTAGTTTACAAAAAGGTGGCAACGTTTCTTTAACTAAAGAAGCTCCCGGTTTGACAGGCGTATTGGTAGGCTTGGGTTGGGATACCCGTGCGACCGATGGCGCTGGGTTTGACTTGGATGCCTCCGCGTTTATGTTGGGCGAAAACGGCAAAATCTTGTCGGATGACTCGTTCATTTTTTACAATAACAAGAAATCCGCATGTGGCAATGTCGAACACCTGGGTGATAACAAAACCGGCGAAGGTGCTGGCGATGATGAACAGGTGAAATTGAACCTCGCAAGCATGGGCGAAAATGTTAAGAAATTAGTATTTGCCGTGACTATCCATGATGCTGAAGCACGTGGTCAAAACTTTGGGCAAGTCAGCAATGCTTACATCCGTTTGGTGAACGCTGCGGATAATACCGAAATTGCACGTTATGACTTGTCAGAAGATGCCAGCGTGGAAACCGCCATGCTGTTTGGTGAAGTGTATCGCCATAATGCTGACTGGAAATTTAAAGCAGTCGGTCAAGGTTTTGCCGGTGGTTTAGGCCCGCTGGCGGCATCAATGGGCGTTGACCTTGGCTAAATAATGTAGCATATGGTGATTAAATAACCATGTGTGTTCACGTTTCGACAGGCATCTTACACAAGATGCCTGTTTTCATATGCATTTAGTGAAGCGATCAACCTTTATGCTCGAACATTTTAAATTTTCATTATGGTTCACCGCCGTGTGCGTTGCTCTTGCCGTTTGGTGGGGGGCATCGAGTTCGATGGGGGTTATGACCGCCATTTTTTTGATACTGGTCTTAGGGATTCTGGAAATCAGCTTATCCTTTGACAACGCGGTTGTTAACGCCTCTGTCCTCAAAGAAATGGATGAGAAGTGGCAACAATTGTTTTTGACCGTGGGAATTTTTATTGCGGTATTTGGAATGCGGTTGGTGTTCCCTATTGTGATAGTGGCAGTGGCAACCGGACTAGGCAGTTTTGAAGTCATTGATATGGCACTGAATAATCCCAGTGAATATTCACGTCACTTGCATGAAAGCCACGCGGGTATCGCTGCCTTTGGTGGCATGTTCTTGCTGCTGGTATTTCTGAGCTTTATGTTTGACCATGAAAAGGAAGTGCATTGGCTCGGTGCTTTTGAAGAAAAAATGGGAGCTTTAGGCAAGCTCGAAGTCATTAGTGTGTTGATCGCGTTAGTGGTGCTGTTTGCGCTGCAAGAATTCATGCCGATTTCCGATGAAAAGCGTTTGACCATTCTGATTGCCGGTTTGGCTGGGGTGGTGCTTTACATTGCGGTAAGCAGCTTGGATGTGTTTTTTGAAAATGAGGCAGAAGGCGACGCGGTAGTCACTACGGTAAAACGTAACGGTTTAGCGGGTTTTCTGTATTTGGAAGTGTTAGACGCTTCATTCTCATTTGATGGTGTCATCGGTGCGTTTGCGATTACCAATGACGTGGTTATTATTATGTTGGGTTTGGCGATCGGCGCGATGTTTGTACGTTCCATGACCGTTTATTTAGTGCACAAAGGCACGTTAGATGAATATATTTTCTTGGAACATGGCGCACATTACGCAATTGGTGCGTTGGCAGTGATTATGTTGTTTAGTATTCACTTCCATACTCCAGAAATTATTACAGGTTTGATCGGTGTTGCC
>JBEUIR010000223.1:0-4388 GCA_040415395.1 Candidatus Thiothrix namsaraevi | reverse complement strand
TATTGCTAGATTAATTGTTCACATTCCTCTAAAAGAACCTCACCCCAACCCCTCTCCTTGACAGGCGAGGGGCTAAGAAGCGCGACTCTTTCTCCCCCTCGCCTGTCAAGGAGAGGGGGCGGGGGGTGAGGTTCTTCATCGGGATGTGAACAATTACCTAGATTGAGCTTACTTCTTTTTCTTTTCACTCTTCTTAATCTTGTGAATACGCGCCGCTTGCCGTTTTTTGGTGTGTTCCTGACGCGGGGTCAGCGTATTGCGCTTGCCTTCATACGGGTTTTCGCCGCCTTTGTATTCAATCCGCACCTGACTGCCGACTAATTTCAGCGTTTTGTGGAAATAGTTAGTCAGGTAGCGCGTGTACATATCCGGCACGTAATCGGTACGGTTGCCGTGAATAATGACGCGGAACGGGTTACTGCCACCTTGGTGAGCGTAGCGTAATTTGATGCGTTGCCCACGGGTCAGCGGCGGCTGATGCTGTTGCACCGCCATTTCCAGAATGCGCGTCAAGCGTGGCGTAGGCACTTTGAGCATGGCGGAATCGTAAGCGCGTTTCACGGCGGTATACAGCAAGCCGACATTAGAGCCGTGCAATGCGGAGATGAAATACTTTTCGGCAAAATCAAGGAATGGCAGTTTGACTTCAAGCTGTTGCTTGATCCAATCGCGGTCGTCGGATTCCATGCCATCCCATTTATTCACCGCCAGTACCAAGGCTTTGCCCGCGTCCAAAATCAGCCCTAGCAAGTGCGCATCTTGGTCGGTGATGCTATCGTGCGCATCCACCAGCATAATGACGACGTGGCAACGTTGAATCGCATCCAGCGTTTTGATAATGCTGAACTTTTCAATGGTTTCATCCACGCGGCTGCGGCGGCGTACCCCAGCGGTATCGATCAGGGTGTAGGCTTGCCCATCGCGTTCAAACGGGATGAAAATACTGTCGCGGGTCGTGCCCGGTTGGTCGAACGCAATCACGCGCTCTTCGCCCATAATGCGGTTGATCAGGGTCGATTTGCCCACGTTCGGGCGACCCACGAAGGCGATACGGATGCTGCCATCGTCTTCCTCTTCTTCCTCAACATCGAAATCCGCACCGAGTGAATCGAGTACTGCCGTCATTAACACGGTCACGCCGCGTCCTTGCACCGCTGCAATCTGAAACACTTCGGTAAAGCCGAGCGAGTAAAATTCGGAGGAGGCTTGATCCGCATCCACCCCGTCGATTTTATTGACGAGCAGGTAAACCGGCTTGCCCATGACGCGGATGTCTTGGGCAATCTGTTGGTCGGCGGCAGTCAGCCCTTGCTTGCCATCGACGATGAACAAGATGGCATCGGATTCTTGCATCGCGGCGCGGGTTTGTTTCGCCATGTGTTCGTCGATGCCGACTTCTTCACCGCTCAAACCGCCGGTGTCGATCAGCATGTAGCTGCGTCCGTTGAGTTCGCCCGTGCCGTATTTGCGGTCACGGGTCAAGCCGGGGAAATCGGCAACGAGCGCGTCACGCGAACGGGTCAGGCGGTTGAATAGGGTGGATTTGCCTACATTAGGGCGGCCAATCAGTGCGAGGACGGGTTTCATGGTATAAACAGTACAGCAGAAAATGAAGCAGGCTAGGATAGCATTATTTTGGGAGAAAACATGAATTATTGCAGTGATTGCGGCGCAACCGTGAGTTTAAAAATCCCTGAACACGATGAACGAATGCGTTTCGTGTGTGATGCGTGCGGGATGATTCATTACCAAAACCCGAAAATTGTGGCGGGGGCGTTGCCAGTGTGGGGCGAACAGGTGTTGTTGTGTCGGCGGGCGATTGCACCGCGTTACGGCTTGTGGACCTTGCCTGCGGGCTTCATGGAAAACGGCGAAACCACCGATCAGGCGGCGGCGCGTGAGGCGCATGAAGAGGCGAATGCGACGCTGCGGGATTTGCGGTTGTATGCGGTGATTAGCATTCCGCACATCAATCAAGTGTACATGTTGTACCGCTGCGAATTGGTGTCGGATGACTTTTCGCCGGGGGTGGAAAGTTTGGAAACGCGCTTGTTCCACGAGCATGAAATCCCGTGGGAGGAACTGGCATTCCATTCGGTGCGCAAGACCTTGGAGTGTTTTTTCAGTGACCGCAAGTTGGGCGCGTTTCCGGTACACAATTTGGGATTTGTGATACCCAAGCCTGCGGCGTGATTATTTTTTGTGGATGCGTACCAAGCGCGTGTGTGAAAAGCGGTCATGCCAGGTCAGCCTTTCAGGGTCGAATAGTGAAATCAAAAAACCAGCCCCCAGCGTTGCCCAACTGAGCAATGCCCACAGGCAACGGGAACGCGCTTGCTGCCAATTGATTGCTTGCCCGCTAGCGGTGACGACACGCAGCTTCCATGCTCGCATCCCTAGCGTTTGCCCACCGTGCGTCCAAAACCAGCCGAAAAAGCCGTAGGTCAGCGCGGCGTATAACAGAATCATGATGACATCCGGCACTTTTATACCTGTTAAGGCGGTGAAAGCGTAAGCGGGAATAGCGGCGGCAATCACCACGCTGAAACCAGCGAGTACGGTGTCGTAGATAATTGCGCCGAGGCGGCGGAGTAGGGTGGCGGGTTCAGCCGTCATAATATCTTTATTTTCCATCCAAGAAATTCCGCAACATATCATGCCCGTATTGGGTGAGGATGGATTCCGGGTGGAATTGCACGCCTTCCACCGGCAGCGTTTTGTGGCGCACGCCCATGATCTCATCCAGCTTGCCATCCGCCGTTTCTGTCCAGGCGGTAATTTCCAGGCAGTCGGGAATGCTTTCTTGCTCGATCACCAGCGAATGGTAGCGCGTGGCTTCAAACGGGCTGGGCAAGCCGCTGAATACGCCGACACCTTTGTGATGCACTTGCGAGGTTTTGCCGTGCATGATTTCTTTGGCGCGGATGATCTTGCCGCCGAAGGCTTGCCCGATGGACTGATGCCCAAGGCATACGCCGAGGATGGGGATTTTACCTGCAAAGCGCAGCAAGGTGGGGATGGAAATACCCGCTTCGGTTGGGGTGCAAGGCCCCGGTGATAGCACAATCTTGTCGGGGGCAATGGCATCAATCGCTTCGACGGGGATTTCGTCGTTGCGCACTACTTGCACATTCGCACCCAATTCGCCGAAGTATTGCACGAGGTTGTAGGTAAAGCTGTCGTAATTGTCGACCATGAGCAGTTTCATCTTCATCCCCTTACTTATGTTTGCCGTTTAAACCAGACAACGCCGCACTAGCCGCACGGAACACCGCCCGCCCTTTGTTCATTGTCTCATCCCATTCCGATTGCGGCACGGAATCGTAGACCACGCCCGCGCCCGCTTGGATGTGCAGCACATCATCCTTGATCACGGCAGTACGAATCGCAATCGCGGTATCCATATTGCCGTTCCACGCCAGATAGCCGACTGCGCCTGAATATACGCCGCGCTTCACGGGTTCGAGCTCGTCGATGATTTCCATCGCGCGGATTTTTGGCGCACCGCTGACCGTGCCTGCGGGGAAGGTAGCGCGGAGTACGTCCATCGCATCCAGACCGGGCAGCAGTTTGCCGGTGACGTTGGAAACGATGTGCATGACGTGTGAATAGCGTTCCACGATCATTTTGTCGGTGAGTTTGACCGAGCCGATTTCGCTGACGCGCCCGGCATCGTTGCGCCCAAGGTCGATCAACATCAGGTGTTCGGCGAGTTCTTTGGGGTCGTTGAGGAGTTCGGTTTCGAGTTCCTGATCGCGCTGTTCGGTGTCGCCACGGCGGCGCGTCCCGGCAATCGGGCGCACGGTGATTACGTCATCTTCGAGGCGTACCAGAATTTCCGGCGAGGAACCGACGATGTGGAAATCGTCCAAGTTCAGGAAATACATGTACGGCGACGGATTGAGGCGGCGTAAGGCGCGGTACAAATCCAGCGGTGGCGCGGCAAACGGAATGCTCATGCGTTGCGATAGCACCACTTGCATAATGTCGCCTGCTTTGATGTATTCCTTGGCATCCAGTACCGCTTGCTTGAAACCGTCTTCGGTGAAGCCGGAAATGAAGTCGCTTTCGTCCACCTGTGTGGCTTTGGGGGCGGGTTGGTAGAGGCGGCGGGCTTCCTGCAATTGCTGTTCGAGCGCATTGAGGCGTTGCTGGGCTTGCTGGTAGCCGTTGGCTTCCGCCAAAACGATTAAGTGCAATTCACCGCGCAGGTTGTCGAAGACCACGACTTCATCCGACACCATTAGCACAATGTCGGGTGTACCAATCGGGTCGGGTTTGTCGCGCCCCGTGGCGAGTTTTTTCTCGATGTAGCGGATGGTTTCGTAACCGAAATAGCCGACTAGCCCGCCGTTGAAGCGTGGCAAGTCTTCGATGTCGGGTACGTT
>JBEUIR010000222.1:3195-4391 GCA_040415395.1 Candidatus Thiothrix namsaraevi | reverse complement strand
TTTGCCAGCAGCCTTTCATTGAGTTGTTGGATTGGTTAAACAGTTGGGCGATGAATTACGATCATAATGATGTCACCGATGCAGATACAACTACCAATGCGGTGAGTTCCACCTACCGTTATTACATCAGTAATAAATTAGCGTTTGATACAGTAGCGACTTTATCCAAAGTCGATGATGATATTGCTGACAACGGCAATGACGAAATTGACAATTCATTATTCATGGGCGTTACCTATCGTCTGAAATAATGTTAATGCTCAATGTTCGCCAAACCCTACGACGATTTTAGGAAGGAGAAATACGTGATGCTTAGCAAACAACAAGGCAAAATAGGTTGGATATTGCTGTGGCTGGTGGGAATCCCGATTCCGATCTTGCTGGCGTTGTACTTCTTACGTGGATGCACCTGAGTAATCATTATGCGCTTATATACAAGTTGTGATTTGGCGTTCGAGATTCCTGCTCCCACGCCTTTTGTGTTGATGTTGCGCCCGCGCAGTGGGGCGCAACAATGGATTACCCGCGAGGAATACCGCCTCGTGCCCAGCGTACCCGTGCTTGAATTCACGGATAACTACGGCAACCTCTGTCAGCGACTGGTTGCGCCACGAGGGGTTTTCACGGTGTACACCTCGGCTGAAGTCATGACCGCAGACCATGTGGATCAAGCACCGGGAGCACCGTTCGTTGCGGTTCAGGATCTGCCCGATGCTGAACTCAGTTATCTGTTGCCCAGCCGTTACTGTGAATCAGAACGCTTTGGTCAGATGGCAACCGAGATTACCGCAGGGCAGCAAGCAGGTTACGATCAGGTTGCTGCGATTGTGGCTTGGTTGCGTACCAATATCCGCTTTGCACCGGGTAGCAGTAACGTTCCAGTGTCGGCAATCGAAGTCAACCTCAAGCAATCGGGTGTGTGCCGTGACTTTGCGCACCTTGGCATTGCCTTGTGCCGCAGCCTGAGCATCCCCGCCCGCATGGTAGTGGGTTATCTCTACCGACTCGATCCAATGGATTTGCACGCTTGGTTTGAAGCCTACGTCGGCGGACGCTGGTACACGTTTGATGCCACGCAAGCCGAACTCAACGGCGGCTATGTGGTGCTTGGTTATGGGCGGGACGCGGCAGATGTCGCGGTTTACAATCAATTTGGTCCTGCGGTACACCCAACCGCCCAAACCGTTTGCGTACAG
>JBEUIR010000222.1:0-3095 GCA_040415395.1 Candidatus Thiothrix namsaraevi | reverse complement strand
ATCGTACTTGTCCTGCTTATCAGCGGATATTTCGCACGCAATCTGCTCTTCGGCACACCCGTTGAAGCGCACCCCGTCGTTCAGGGCGAATTACGCCAAACCGTCGTTGCCAGCGGGCGTATCACTTGGCCGCAACGTATCTCAGTGGCAGCGGAAATCACGGGGCGCGTCACTCACATTCCCGTCAAAGAAGGTCAAGCGGTCAAACGCGGCGATTTGTTAATCCAGCTAGCAGACAGCACCGACCGCGCCAGCCTCGCCCAAGCCACTGCCGCCGTAGCACTTGCCGAAGCCAAACTGCGCCAGCAACGCGAAGTTGGGTTGCCCACCGCACAAGAAGCACTGCGCCAAGCCCAAGCCGATGTCGAACAAACCGGTCAGCAACTCAGCCGCATTCGCTCGCTCAATAACCAAAAATACATCAGCAAAGCCGAGTTGGACACCGCCCAGCGTAATCTGGATGTTGCCAATAGCAAGCTGGAAGCCGCCCAATTACAAGTGAAAAGCAACCAAACCAAAGGCAGCGACGCCCTGCTTGCCACCACCGCCCTGAACCAAGCTCGTGCCAGCTTGCAACTCGCGCAAGTCAAACTGGCGCAAACCGCTATCCTCGCCCCCGCCGACGGCACGCTGATCAGTCGCAGCATTGAACCGGGCGATATTGCCACCGCTGGCAAAGCCCTCATGGTGTTGGCAGCGCAAGGCGAAACCCAAATCGAAGTGCAAATCGACGAAAAGAACCTCGCCAAACTTGCCATTGGACAAGTCGCCTTGAGTTCCGCCGATGCCTTCCCGCAACAGCGTTTTACTGCCGAAGTCGCCTACATCAACCCCGGTGTGGATGCCACACGCGGCGCGGTAGAAGTGAAATTGCGGGTCAAAGAGCCGCCGGATTATTTGCGCCAAGACATGACCGTTTCAGTCGATATAGAAACCGCCAAAAAGCCAGACGCATTGGTAATTCCCACGGGTGCGCTGCACGAACCCAGCAGCGATGCGCCGTGGGTATTGGTGGTGCGCGATGATCGCACGGTGAAACAAACCGTCACCCTCGGTTTGCGCGGCGACGAAAACGTGGAAGTGTTAAGCGGTCTCACCGCCGGTGAAGCGGTGATTCCGGCGAATTTAGCCCTGATCAAAGCCGATCAGCGCGTGCGAGTGACATTGCCGCCATGAATTCAGCCATGCCCTTTGAATGGATTTTAGCAATTCGCTTCATGCGCCAAGCACGGATGCAAACCTTGCTGATCATGGCGGGCGTAGCGTTGGGCGTATCAGTGATTGTATTTATTTCTGCCCTGATCAGCGGGCTGCAAACCAATCTGTTCAAACGCACGTTGGATTTTCAAGCGCAAATCATCATTCTGCCGCCCAAAGAAATATCTCGCCCACTGCATCAAGCCGGAGATGGGGTGATGCTTGCTACGCTGGTACAACCACGGGCGCAACGCTTGCAATCAGTCGATCAATGGCAAACCGTCCTCGCGCAAGTCGCCAAAATGGACGGCGTTAGCGTCGTTGCGCCAGTGGTATCCGGTGCAGGTTTTATCGTGCGCGGCGAGGCTAACAAAGCCGTTGGCTTAACCGGTATCGAGCCAGAAACCTATTTGCAACTCATCGCCCTCAATAGCAAAATTATCGCAGGCACAGCCAATATCACCGGCACGGACATGCTGGTCGGCTTGGATTTGGCGAAAGATTTAGGCGTGTGGACGGGTGACAAACTCAATCTGCAAACCGCATCCGGCGGCACGGCAACCTTGAGCATTCGCGGTATTTTCGATTACGGCAATAGCGGGATGAATTCACGTTCGGTGTACATCGCGCTGCGCACGGCGCAAAGCCTGCTCGATTTGGCGGGCGGTGTCACCAGCGTTGAAGTGAATCTGGATGCGCCATTTACCGCTGAAACCGTGGCGCAAACCATTCAGGCGCAAACGGGCTTGAAAGTTGACAGTTGGATTGCCACCAATGCGCAATTCTTTAGCGCGTTGGAAGCACAATCCATGTCCAATACCGTGATCCGCTTTTTCGTCGGGCTGACTGCCGCGCTGGGCATTGCCAGCGTGTTGGTGGTGTCGGTGGTGCAAAAATCCAAAGCGATTGGCATCTTGCGGGCGACGGGTACATCGCGCCAACAAATCCTGCGGCTGTTTTTGCTGCAAGGCGCGTTGACGGGCTTGATCGGTTCGTTGTTAGGTGCGTTCGTCGGTTGGTTGTTTTTAATCGCTTGGCGCAATATCGCCATTAACGCAGACGGCACGCAACTTTTCCCGATTACGTTTGACCCGATGCTGTTTGTGTACGCAGCCGTGGGCGCAACGCTGGTGGGGATACTTGCTGCCTTGTTCCCTGCTCTGCAAGCGGCACGGCTTGACCCAGCGGTGGCGATTCGTGGCTGACTTTAATGCCATTACCCTGCAACTCAAAGGCATCCGCAAAGCCTACAATGTCGGCTTGCCTGCGGAAACCGAAGTGCTACACGGGCTGGATTTAACCATTGAACGCGGCGAATTTGTGGCACTGATCGGCCCGTCGGGGTCGGGCAAAAGTACCTTGCTGAACCTGATTGGCTTGCTCGACAAACCCACAGCGGGCGAACTGTTCATTACGGGGCAACCGACGACGCAATTGCAGGATCGGGAACTGACCTTGTTACGCGCCAAAGCGATTGGCTTTGTGTTCCAGTCCCACAATTTATTGCCCGAATTTACCGCGCTGGAAAACGTGATGTTGCCATTGCTCGCCGCCCGTGGTCGCCCTGATGAAGCCATGCGTTTACGCGCTGCCGAGTTGATTGAGCAAGTGGGGCTGGCCGAAGTAGGCAAGCACATGAGCAATGATTTATCCGGGGGTCAGCAACAGCGCGTTGCCATTGCCCGTGCGCTGGTGATGCAACCCGCGCTGGTGCTGGCGGATGAACCGACGGGCAACCTTGATACCAAAGCCGCTGACAATGTGTTTGATTTGCTGCGCCGCGTGAATGAAGCCAGCGATACCAGTTTTTTAATCGTCACCCACGACCCGCGCTTGGCGCAACGTTGCGACCGCATTATTGAACTGGTGGACGGGCGGATTGATTCTGATAAAGCCAA
>JBEUIR010000221.1:0-4430 GCA_040415395.1 Candidatus Thiothrix namsaraevi | reverse complement strand
AATCTTTCTTCCAGAATTTCTCGCCGCAATCCTGACACCAGAATTTGTGTTGGCGGGTCAGCAGCTTTTCATACCAAGTGCGGCGCACTGCCATGACGTAGGCGCTGCGGCAACTGGGGCAACCCATGCGGCTTTGCTTGAGCCAGTCAAATTGATGTTTTTGCGAAAATGGACGCGGTGGCGATGTAACCACTAACGCTTTGGATGTACTTAACATAAACAAGCCCTTAAACACTTGGAACAATATTCATGCAACGTTAAGGTAAGTTAAGTCGGAGGTGAAATCATTATTTTTTATAATCAATAAATTTTTTATATTTGTTTCACTTGATCGCGTCGTCGCTTTGCCATAAATAACGCCCGACAGCTAACCATGAGCCGATAACGCCTAGTACGCTGCTGGCGAGCAGAATTTTCAGGGTCATCAGCACATCAATACCACTGAGGATAAACGTGCTGCCATACAAACTGGCGAGTTTAGTCACCGGTTCGACCAGAAATAACAGCGCGACGTGGACAATGACCAAGCTTAGTACCCCGCCAAACAATCCCAGCCAGATACCATTGTAAATAAAGGGGCGACGAATATAGGCATTGGTGGCACCGAGCAATTGCGTGACGCGGATTTCTTCCTTGCGATTTTCTATATCGAGCCGGATGGTGTTGCCTACCACCAGCAGCACGGTTAGCCCCAGCAAGATAGCAACCACCAGCACAATGCGTTCGGCAATGCGCAAAATCCCGCGCAGGCGTTGCACCCATTCCACGTCAATTTGCACATCATCGACTTCGGGGTAAGCTTTGAGCTTTTTAGACAAACCCGCGACATCCATTTCCAAATCGCCGAGCAGACTGAGGCGTGGCGTCAGAATCAGCACATGCGGCAGGGGGTTTTCATCCAACGTTTCCAGCGTTTGTGCAAAGCCGGTAATTTTGCGGAAATCAGCCAACGCTTCTTCGCGTGTCACCACTCGTACATTGTCGATTTCCGGCAATTCAGACAGCAATTCCGCGCGGTCTTTGGCTTGCTGTTCGGATACTTTTGGTTTGAGGAAGAGTGTAATCGTGGGGACTTCGCGCTTATCTGCCGTCAAGGTTTGCATGTTTTTCAGCAGTAAGTGCAAACTGGTGGGCAAGGATAGCGCAATCGCAATCGCCGCCAGCGTGATCCAGGTCGATACCGGGTTGAACCACAAGCGTTCCATGCTGAAATGGATGGCGCTGGATTGCTGATTCCACCAAGTGCTCAACGGATTAGCACGGGAGGCTGCATTGCGTTTCGGGGGCGTTTTCTTATTGCTGGGGTTCGCCATTAGTCCACCTTTTGTAAGACGATGGTGCGTTTTTTCATGCGTTCCACCAGTGCGTGGTCGTGGCTGGCAATCATGACCGTGGCACCGAGTTCGTTGAATTGCGCAAAGGTAAACATAATATCCTGCGCGAGTTCCGGGTCGAGGTTGCCGGTGGGTTCGTCCGCCAGAATGATGGTGGGTTTATTAACCATCGCACGGGCAATACCAACCCGCTGTTTTTCCCCAGCAGAAAGCATCAACGGGAAGGTGGTATCGCGCCCGGTCAGCCCGACTTTATCCAGCGCGGCGTGTACACGGCGGCGGATTTCGCTTTGTCCCATACCGGCAATCCGCAAGGGCAGGGCGATATTGTCGAACACGGTGCGGTCGTACAATAAGTGCGGGTCTTGGAAAATGAACCCAATGCGACGGCGGTAGTTGGGGATTTGGCTACGCCCCAATTTGTTCAAGGAACGCCCACCGATCAGCACTTCGCCTTTGCTGGGGCGTTCGAGCATGGCGACTAGCTTCAATAAGGTGCTTTTGCCCGCACCGGAATGCCCGGTGATGAACACCATTTCACCGGCTTCTAGCGTCAGGTTGATATTGTAAAGGGCGAGTTGCCCCGTGGGGTATTTCTTACTAACCTGTTTGAATTCAATCATGTGGCTCAGTCGTTTCCGGCGAGCAGGGCGCTGGTGAATTCATACGCATCAAATTCTTGCAAGTCGTCGATGCTTTCACCCACGCCAATAAAGCGTACCGGAATGTTAAGTTGTTGGGCAATCGCGAACAGAATCCCGCCTTTGGCAGTCCCGTCCAGTTTCGTGACGGTAATTCCCGTCAGCCCTAATGCTTCGTTGAATTGTTTGGCTTGTACTAAAGCATTTTGACCAATGCTGGCATCCACAATCAGCATGATTTCATGCGGTGCCGTGCCATCGAATTTCTGAATAACCCGTTTGACCTTTTTCAGTTCATCCATCAAGTTGGTTTGCGTGTGCAAGCGTCCGGCAGTATCCGCCAGTAAGACGTCGATTTTACGCGCTTTGGCGGCTTGGAAGGCATCGAAAATCACCGACGCGGAATCCGCACCACTGCCTTGGGCAATCACCGGAATATTATTGCGTTCGCCCCAGATGGTGAGCTGTTCCACGGCGGCAGCACGGAAAGTGTCACCTGCTGCTAACATCACCGATTTACCGTCTTGCTGGAATTTTTTCGCCAGTTTGCCAATCGTGGTGGTTTTACCCGCACCATTGATGCCGACCATCAGCAGCACAAACGGCTGGTGTGAGCCGTCTATTTCCAAAGGTTGCGCGGCAGGGCGCAGGATACGGTGCATTTTATTGTAGAGCGCTTGCATGAGCGCATCCATATCCGCGAGTTCCGCCCGTTTAACGCGGCTGGTGAGGTCGCTCATGATTTCGCGAGTCGCTTCCATGCCGACGTCGGCGGTAAGTAAGCGCGTTTCGAGTTCCTCCAGCACATCGTCGTCGATTTGCTTTTTGCCCACCACCAGCGTTTCCATTCCCTCGGTAAGGGCATGGCTGGTTTTTGACAGACCGCGTTTTAACCGCGCAAATAAACCTTCCGCCGGGGCAGGGGCTTGCGGAACTACCGTGGTGGCATCAGGTAATTCCGGCTTTTTTTTCTTTCCGAATCCAAACATCGTACAATGACCGTCCAGCTTTATTATCGTCAGGTGCGAGAATGCGAAGAATACTACCATTTGCCAGACAAAACCGTAATATCAAAACAATTCTAGCGGTTTCCGTTATATTTTCCGGTTTTTTTACAGCCCCTGCGCACGCCATCGAGCGGGTAAAAGTCGAAGTACCCGTCCACGAATACAAGCTGGATAACGGTTTGAAGGTGCTGGTGAAACAGGATAAGCGTGCGCCGATTGCCGTGGTGCAATTGTGGTACAAAGTGGGGTCGAGCTATGAACCGAACGGTTCGACGGGGGTTTCCCATGTGCTGGAACACATGATGTTTAAGGGCACAGAAAAATACCCCACCGGCGAATTCAACCGCATCATTGCGGAAAACGGGGCGCAAGATAACGCCTTTACCGGGCAAGATTACACCGCTTACTATCAAGTCATTGCAGCAGATCGGCTGGAAGTCGCGTTTGAATTGGAATCGGATCGGGTGCGTAACCTCACGTTGCCCCCCGAAGAATTCAAAAAAGAACTCGAAGTGGTCAAAGAAGAGCGCCGCTGGCGTACCGACGATAAACCCACGTCCTTGACCCGTGAGCAATTCGAGGGGGTGGCTTTCCTCAACAGCCCCTACAAAAACCCGGTCATCGGTTGGATGGCGGATTTGGATGCCATGCAAGTCGAAGATCTGCGGGCATGGTATGAACGCTGGTACGCGCCCAATAATGCCACGCTGGTTGTCGTCGGTGACGTTGAGCCAGAAAAAGTGCTAGAACTGGCGAAAAAATATTACGGCCCACTCAAACCGACGGAAAACATTCCCCCGCCCAAGCCGCAAACCGAAGTCGAGCAAAAAGGCTTGCGCACCATTAAGGTCAAAGCGCCTGCCGAACTGCCGTACATTCTGATGGGTTACAAAGTTCCCGCCATGGTCAATGCCAAGGAAAAATGGGAGCCGTATGCGCTGGAAATGTTAGCCAGTATTTTGGATGGCGGTAACAGTTCGCGCTTATCCAAAGAGCTGATTCGCGGCAAAGAAATCGCCTCCAGCGCCAGCGCTTGGTACAGCGGCTTTGGGCGCTTGCCGGATTTATTCAGCTTAAGCGGAATGCCGACCAAGGGTGAAAAACTTGAAACAGTGAAAGCCGCATTGCTGGAACAGGTGGAAAAACTCCGCAACGAGCCGGTGACGGCCGATGAATTGGCACGAGTCAAAGCCCAAGTGATTGCCAGTGAAATCTACGAACGCGATTCCCAGCAAAATCAGGCGAATGTGTTGGGTTCGCTGGAAACCGTGGGTTTGGGTTATAAGCTGGCGGATGAATACGTGGATAATATTCTAGCGATTACCCCGGAACAAATTCAGGCAGTGGCGAAAAAATACTTGATCGAAGATTCTCTGACGATCGCGGAACTCGACCCGCAGCCCATTGACCCGAATAAGCCGAAAAACGCGCCACGCTTTGAGAGATAA
>JBEUIR010000220.1:0-4502 GCA_040415395.1 Candidatus Thiothrix namsaraevi | reverse complement strand
GAACCGACCACCAGCACGCGCTTGTCGCTTTCGGTCGCAGGTTTGGCGAACGCCCAGCCCTGTTTCAGTGCCTCATCACCGAGGAAACGTTCGACCGCGTTGATGCCAACCGCTTCGTCCAGTTGCCCACGATTACATGCACCTTCGCAAGTGTGGTAACACACTCGCCCCATGATCGCGGGTAGCGGGTTGTTTTCAGTCAGGCTGCGCCAAGCCGTTTCATAGTTGCCGGATTCGGCATGGAACAGCCAGTTCTGGATATTCTCCCCCGCCGGACAAGTGGCGTTGCAAGGTGGCAAACGGTCAACGTAGATCGGGCGTTTGCTGCGCCATGAGCCGGTGTGGTTGGCAAGGCTGGTATTTCTATCCAGCGTAATCGCGAATGGCTTATCAATACTCATACAGCAGCCTCCCCGGTATTTAATGAGGATTTCTCCAGCAATTTGAAGCGGCGGATATTGCGGTCGGCAATCGCCTGCAATTGCGCAATCACCGCCACTTGCTTGGGATTGCGGAACAGATGGGCGAAGCGTTTTTGCAGCTTCAGATAATCCTCTACCGGCACTTGTGCGCGGATGGCGCGATGCCCCGTGATTTCGCCGTGTTCCGCCTCGAAAACTGGAAATAAGCCGGACTCAATCGCCAGCCGTGCCAGCTTGATGGTGTGCGCTGGGTCTGCGCCCCAGCCCAGCGGGCAAGGTACGTGGATGTGGATATAACGCGCCCCGTGGATCGCCATTGCCTTGGTGACTTTGGCCTCCAGATCGCGCAAATCGGCGACGGATGCAGTCGCTACGTAAGGGATTTCATGCGCCATTGCAATCAGCGGCACGTTCTTGCCCTTGCCGAATACATTGCCATTAGGGTGTTGCCCGATGGGTACGGTGGTGGCGGTGCGGGCGGCAGGCGGAGTGGCGGACGAGCGTTGCACCCCGGTGTTCATATAGGCTTCGTTGTCGTAACAGATGTACAGCACGTCATCGTTGCGCTCAAACATCCCCGACAGGCAGCCGAAACCGATGTCAGTCGTGCCGCCGTCGCCGCCCTGCGCTAATACGCGGGTGGTTTTGCCCTTGACCCGCTGTGCCGCCGCGACACCCGTGGCGACGGCAGGGGTGTTGCCGAACAACGAATGTATCCAGGGCAATTGCCAAGAGGATTCGGGGTACGGTGTGGAAAACACTTCGAGGCAGCCGGTAGCGTTGCAGGCAATCAGGTCATTGCCCGCCGCCCGCATCGCTGCATCCACCGCAAAACGTGCGCCCAGCGCTTCGCCGCAACCCTGACAGGCGCGATGCCCGGAATTGAGCGCGTTGGTGCGCTGCATTCCCGCCTGTACGCTGCGCTCTTGCTCGCTCAGCAGGCGATTGCCGACGGTAAAGGTGTCGGTCTGGTAAAACTTGATGGTGGTTTCCATTATTGTTGTCCTCCTAGCGAATCTGGCTGGCGACAGTGCCGACACTGTGCAGGATGTTTTCCGCAATCGGCCCGGAACGGCGTGCGGCTTCCATGCGGGCGATTTCCTCGTGGACGACATCGTGCTTGAGGTCGAGGAATTCCAGCCGTTCCAGATGACCTGCATCCGCCCGGTGGAACAGCTTGCGCAGGGAGTCGCGGGTAATCGGTCTGCCGCCCAAACCTGCGACCACGGTATGCACCGGCTTGTGCAAGCCTGCCACCGCCATCTGCACGTCGGTGGCAACGATGCCGCCAATGCCGATTGCCAGCGATTTTTCCACTACTACAATGCGTTTGGCGTGTTCCAGCGCACTGCGTACTGCCTTGTGCGGGAACGGGCGGTAGGTGCAAATCGCCAGCGAGCCGATCGACATGCCTGCGTCGCACAGTTCATCCACCACATCCTTGATCGTACCGTTGACTGAGCCGAGGGCGACCACGATGGTGTCGGCATCGTCACTACGGTACGGTTTGATCAGGTCGCCGGAATCGCGCCCGAATTGCTGCTGGAATTCCTCCGCCAGTTCGGGGATCAGCCCCAGCGCCTGCATCTGCTTGTAATGCGCAAGGTAGCGCACTTCCATAAAGGCTTCCGGCCCCACCATCGCGCCAATAGTGACAGGGTGAATGGGGTCAAGAAGTTGGCGCGGCTCGAAGGGTGGCAGGTAAGCATCGACCTGTGCCTGTGCGGGAATATCCACCCGCTCGTAGGCGTGGGTGAGGATAAAACCATCCACGCACACCATTACCGGCACGGACAGCTCTTCCGCCAGTCGGAATGCCTGAATGTGCAAATCGACCGCTTCCTGGTTGGTTTCGGCGTAGAGCTGAATCCAGCCGGAATCGCGCATCGACAGGCTGTCCTGATGGTCATTCCAGATATTGATCGGCGCACCGATAGCGCGGTTGCCAATGGTCATGACGATGGGCAAGCCCAAGCCGGAGGCGTTGTAGACCGCTTCCGCCATGAACAGCAAGCCTTGGCTGGCGGTAGCAGTGTAGGAGCGTGCTCCGGCAGCACTGGCACCGATGGCAACTGACAGTGCGGCAAATTCGGATTCGACATTGATGAATTCACACGGCTGAATTTCGCCACGATCCACCATTTGCCCCAAGCCTTCCACAATGTGGGTTTGCGGGGTGATGGGGTAAGCGCAAATCACTTCCGGGCGGCACAGGCCGATGGCTTCGGCAATGGCTTGGGAGCCTTCGATCTGTTTCAGCATGGGTTTCCTCCCGGTAAGGTTGCCTGTACTTGGGCAAAGGCGGCTTGCGCGGCAGCGATGTTCTGTTCGGCAATCTTGCCGCTGAACTTTTGGCGGATGGCGGTTTGCAACGCCTCCATCTGGATCAGACCAGTGAGGGCAGAGAACCCACCCAGCAAGGCGGCATTGGGCAACGGACGACCGACGTACTTGAGAGCCAGTTCGCTGGCGGGAATGACGCTGATGCGTTCGCCGGGGTGCGTTTGCAAGAAGGTGTCCAGCCCCAGTTCGCTTAGCGAATGGTTGGAATTGATGAGGATGTAACCGCGTTCCGCCAGCCCTTCAAACAGGTTGACCTGATGCAACAGACCGGGGTCTTGAATGATCAGCGCGTCGGGAGTGAGGACGGGTTCACGCAGGCGGATTTCCTTAGCGTCAATGCGGCAAAACGCCATGACGGGTGCGCCCATGCGCTCGGAGCCGAAGCTGGGGAAGGCTTGTGAATGCTTGCCTTCGACAAAGGCGGCGATGGAGAGCATTTCGGCGGCAGTGACAACGCCCTGCCCGCCACGCCCGTGGATTCTGACTTGAAACATGCGGTGCTTCCTCTCATGCGGGAAAACGGTGTGGTTTTATTATCTGCGGTTAGCCTAGCAGTGTTGCGCGAGGATTTGCTTGATGGATGTCGGGAAAATGGTGAATAGCTTCACTATACTCATAGGGATGGCGCGTTTTGGCGGAGGTTTCGATGTCAACTTTTTCGCATGGCTTGGTTCGTTGGTTGTTGCCGGTAGTGCTGGTGTTCTTACTGGTTTTTTCTGCTTCGTTGGCGGCGCAATCGCTGACGGCGACCAAACTGGTCGATGAACTGGAACATCCGTGGGGCATGGTGTTTCTGCCCGATGGCGAGGTGTTGGTCAGTGAACGGGCAGGCAAATTGCGGCGTATTCAGGACAACACCTTATTGCCCAAGCCGGTGAGCGGTTTACCTGAGATTGCGGAGCAAGGGCAAGGTGGCTTGTTGGGTTTGGCGTTGCATCCGCAGTTTGCGCAAAACCGTTGGTTATATCTGGCGTATGCGGCTGAAGGTGACGATGGTTACAGCACGCATTTGGCGCGTGGGCGCTATCAGGATGGCGCATTGACGCAAGTTGAGGTGTTGTTTGCCGCGACGCCACCATCGTTTAGTGGGCAACATTTCGGCGGGCGCATAGCCTTTGATCGTGCGGGTTACGTTTACCTGACGCTGGGGGATCGGGGGGAGCGTGAGAATGCGCAAATGCTGGCAAATCATGCGGGCAGCGTGATTCGCTTGCACGATGATGGGCGGATTCCGGCGGATAATCCTTTCGTGAATACCGCTGGGGCGCAACCGGAAATTTATACCTATGGGCATCGAAATGTGCAGGGCATTGCGCTACACCCCACCACCGGGCAGGTGTGGACGGGCGAACACGGCCCACAAGGTGGCGATGAAATCAATATTCTGCGAGCGGGCGCGAACTACGGTTGGCCGGTGATCACTTACGGCGAAGAATACGGCGGTGGCGAAGTCGGCGCTGGCTTAACCGAAAAGGCGGGCATGGAACAGCCGGTATTGTATTGGACACCTTCGATTGCGCCCGCTGGCATGACGTTTTACACCGGAGACAAATACCCCGGCTGGCAAGGCAATTTGCTGGTCAGCGCCCTCAAGTTTGCATTGATTTCCCGCGTTACGCTGGATGGGAATCGCTATGTGGATGAGGAACGTTTGCTGAAAGATGAGATCGGGCGGATTCGGGATATTCAGCAAGCGCCGGATGGGTATTTGTATGTGCTGACGGATGAGAGTGATGG
>JBEUIR010000219.1:0-4536 GCA_040415395.1 Candidatus Thiothrix namsaraevi | reverse complement strand
TGAAATTGCTGGAAAATTTCGTCAACTGGCAGCCGTAATCAGTTGGGCAACGCCTGCTCTTGTTCCAACTGCTTTAACCATTGCTGGGCAGAATCCCGCACCGCTAAATCATCGCTTAGCGCCGCTTGCTGATAATGGCTAGCGGCTTCCTCCAGATTTCTCACCACACCCCAACCATGATGATACGCTTGTCCTATCCATAATTCCGCACCCTTATCACCGGCAAGGCTCTCCGCTTGCAAAAACGCTAAGCAACTTGTCTGGCGTAACCCATCACTGCTGCTTAAGCTATCGCGAATGCTATCACTGGATAAGGTTTCCCCAGCAGGCGTACACGTTGCTGGCGGTTTGCTGGGGGCAACCACCACTGGTACAGGGGGAACCGTTGCCGCAACCTCAACAGGTGCAGGTGCTGGCATTGCGGTGATATTGTTTGATTTATCGGCAAACCAGCCAAACGAAAACAAGTAACTGCCAATCAATAGCGCGAATAAACTGATGATGATGACGATTTGTATCATCCAGAAACGGTCAATTTTCACGGTGTTACCTTCTCCGCTGCTTTAGGTATAATCAATATATCGCCTTTTTCCAACAAGTTAGGGTTAGGAATACGATTTTTGTTGAGTTCCCACAAGGTTTTCCAAGCGGTCGCCGTACCCAATTTTGCTGCGGCAATGTTGCCAAGTGAATCACCGGGCTGGACGGTGTAGGTATTGCTACCTTCCGGTACTTCGTTGGAAATTTTGAAGGGCAAATAGCGTTTGATCAACTCGGCATATTCATCGGATTCCTTGATCTTCGCGAGCGCCGTGTTAACGGCGGCACGCATCGCATCGTTGCCCTGTTTAATGCCAATCGCGTAGGTGCTTTCATTCAAGTTAAAGGCGGCAATTTGCAAACTGCTGCTAAACGGTTTAATTTCTTCAACCGTAAACGGGTAATCGTAAATAATAGCATCGACATCGCGTTTTTCCAGATGACGAAACCAGCCCACGCCTTCGTAAGTCACCAACGCTTTTTTGTCGGGAATCGTGTCGTTGATCCACTTGATAACAGCAGGGTCTTCGTAAGCGCCAATGGTTTTCCCGCGTAACTGCTTAATGTTTTTGATCGTGCTACCACGCGGCACAATCAGGCATTGACCGAAATCCAGATAGCTATCCGACCAATAGACACCCTCAATGGAATCATCAGGGATATAGCCGCCCATCACCATGTCAGCCTTGCCATCAACCGCCAAGCCGGGCAGCTTGGAATAATCATCTTCCACCGGTTTTACCGTTGCAATACCCAACTCTTTAGCCACCAGTAACGCCAAGTGGTAATCGAAACCGTCTTCCTTGCCTTCTTCGTTAATCCAATACATGGGTGGAAAATCCGGTTCCATCGCTACTCGTAACACGCCCGCTTGTTTGGCGGCAGCCAGTACATTCATCGGCTCGGTGGGTGGCGGGGTTGCAGTAGCGGCAGGCGGTGACGGGGGCGGCACAGCCGCTGCTAGGCTGGTTGCCAAACAAAATAAGGCAACCCCACAAGACCAAATAATTTTTTGCATACCACAATTCTCATACTGTTATGGTTGATTGACGCTGACAGTATAGATGCAATGGCGCTGCTCTTGGGCGTGACGAGATAAAAGGTAGGTTAGGCGCGAAACACAGTCCAGCGGATTTGTTTGCACGCGGGCAGGTGCTTGGCGGAAAATGCAGGCTCTTCACCACGGGATCTTTTTTTCATGCTCACTGATTCAGAACTTCGCGCCCGCCTGCATTTCTGGCGTGCCAAAGGCATGGGCCCCGGCAGCCTACGCCGCATTGTGGAACATTTCGGCGGTGCGGCGGAAGCCTTGCGCGTGTCTGACAGTGCCTTACTGGAAGCAGGTTTAAAACAGGAAGGCATTGCCGCCTACCGTGCGCAAGCCCGTGACGCCGCGCTCCCCGATTGGCGCTGGCTGGAAGCCGCCGCTGATCACCATATCCTCGTGCCCGAAGACAGCCGTTACCCCGCCTTGCTTAAACGCATCCGCACCGCGCCGCCGGTATTATTTGCCCTCGGCAACCCCGATCTGCTCAATGACCCGCAAATCGGCATGGTCGGCAGCCGCAACCCCACTCAAGGCGGTAAAGAAAACGCCCGCGCCTTTGCCGCACATTTCGCCACCAATGGCTTAACCGTCACCAGCGGTCTAGCGGTTGGAATTGATGCACACAGCCACGAAGCCGCCTTGGACGCGGGAGGCAACACCATCGCCGTGGTCGGTAACGGTCTCGACATTATCTACCCGCTGCGCAATCGCAAACTGGCGGAACGCATTGCCGCGCAAGGTTGCATCGTCTCCGAATTCCCCATCGGTATTCCGGCGCACCCGCAACATTTTCCGCGCCGCAACCGCATTATCAGCGGCATGAGTTTTGGCGTATTGATTGTGGAAGCGGCCTTGCAAAGCGGCACACTTGTTACCGCCCGTCATGCGATGGAACAAGGGCGCGAAGTATTTGCCATTCCCGGTTCGATTCATAACCCGTTGGCACGCGGTTGCCACCATTTGATCCGCCAAGGTGCCAAATTGGTCGAAACCGCCAACGATATTTTGGAGGAAATTGCGCCACAACTAAACGTTTGGTTACAACAAGATAAAGCCAATTCGGCAACACCCGGACAAGCGGTATTGAACCTGTCTGCGCAATTACCCGACACCGATACCTTTGATCCCGAATACGCGCAAGTACTTGATGCGTTGGGCTACGAACCACTACCGATAGACCAGATTATCCTGAATACAGGCTTGACCGCTGACGCGGTTTCATCCATCCTCCTTATGCTTGAACTGCACAACCTTGTAGCAGCATGTGGTGGTGGGCATTACATGCGATTGGGGTCAGGAACTGGAAACTGATGAAAGAAAATACGCTGGACGTTCTCTTCTACCTTTTCGACAATTATCCCGACATGGGTGACAACCTGCCGGAAGACCGCGCCTCCATGCACGGTTATTTGCAAGACGCTGGTTTCCTGAATAGCGAAATTACCCGCGCTTTCGATTGGCTGGAAAGCCTCGGTGACGACGCAGAGCGCGTGGAAGTGACCTACCGCTCGTGCACCACTCGCATTTTTTCCCCGCAGGAACGTTACTGGCTGGATGGCGAATGCCAAGGCTATTTAATATTCTTGGAACACGCTGGCGTGATCAGCGCGGAAGCCCGCGAACAAATCCTCGACCGCGTGCTGGAATTGCAAGACGAAGACTTTAACCTCGACCGCCTCAAATGGGTGGTATTAATGGTATTGCTGAATCGCCCTGAAGAGGGCAATAGCTTTTTCTGGGCAGAAGGCTTGAGCGTTTCCGGCGAAGCCCCCGTGTTTCATTGAAGAGTCATTCACCCGCCTGAACGCTTGTGGCATGATAGCGCCTTTGTGTGAACAACTAACAGGCACTGCCATGACAACCCAACCTAACTGGTTTACTGAACTTTCCGATTCCGGCACGATTTTCGGGCTGGAATTAACCGATGCGGGCAAAATTCACGAAGAACAAACCCCGTTCCAAAAGCTCGCCATCTACGACACCAAAACCTTCGGCAAGCTGATGACGCTGGACGGTTGCACGATGGTCACAACCCGCGACAACTTCGTTTACCACGAAATGATGGCGCATCCTGTCATGTTCAGTCACCCCGCCCCGAAGCGTGTGTGCATTATCGGCGGCGGCGACTGCGGCACCTTGCGTGAAGTCTTGCGCCACCCCGAAGTTGAAGCTGCCATTCAAATCGACATTGACGAGCGTGTTACCCGCGTGAGTGAGATGTTCTTCCCCGAATTGTGCGAATCCAATAATGACCCGCGTGCGACCTTGGCGTTTGAAGACGGGATTGCGTGGATCAATAATGCCGAACCGGGTTCGTTGGATGTGCTGATTGTGGATAGCACTGACCCGGTGGGGCCGGGCGCAGTGTTGTATAGCGAAGAATTCTTTCGGGGTTGCTGGCGTGCGTTGGGCGAAAACGGCTTGCTGGTACAGCAAAGTGAATCGCCGCTGGTTCATGCGGAAAAGATCATTAAACCGATGCACGACACCATGCGTCAGGCGGGTTTCAGCGATACCAAATTGCATCAGTTCCAGTTGGTAAGCTATCCGACCGGCTGGTGGAGCTGCACGATTGCGGCGAAAGCGGGCAAGGTGGAGTTTGCACGGCAAGCGGCGGCGGAAGCGTTGGCGTTCCCAACCCGTTATTACAACGCGGGTGTGCATCAGGGCAGCGCGGCGTTACCGCAGTTTATGAAGGAATTGTTGGGTTAAGATGACTGCATGAAGAACCCCCTCCCAACCTCCTCTTATCAGGGTAGGAGCGAGAGGGGATTTCTATCTTGGGCTATACTGGTGTTACTTTGTCATGGAGTAATCATCATGGAAGAGAATGAAACCACCCTCACCCTCAAAAGACAGTTAGATGAACTGCTTATACCATCGGCAATTGAGAATTCGGTTTTCATATTTTCACGACCCTAAAATTATCAGCCATCAACGTGCTTAAC
>JBEUIR010000218.1:0-4537 GCA_040415395.1 Candidatus Thiothrix namsaraevi | reverse complement strand
ATTTTATTGGTTAAGCAGTTGCTTCCAGCGTCTGACTCACCCAATATTGCATCCAGTGTTACGGATACGTCTGCTGCTCCTGCACAAACGGCAAGCAACGTATTGCCTAAGCGCAATGCGTTTGAACCAGATATGCTGGCTATTCAAGGCGGTACGTTCACCATGGGGTGTGAAAGTGGGCGCGATGAAGTCGAAGGCGGCTGTTTTGCTGATGAAAAACCCATTCGTGAAGTAACTGTTGCCAACTTCAAAGCCAGTTTGCACGAAATCACGGTTTCACAATACCTCCACTGCGTTAAGGCTAAAGCGTGTGACCAACCACACTGGCAGGACACCAAAACGTTCGCCTTTTACGCCAAATTGGGGGAAACCATTACTGGCAATAATCACCCCATTGTGGGTGTCAGTTGGGATAATGCGCAGCAATACACCCGCTGGTTAAGTGGCGAAACGGGTACATCTTACCGCCTGCTAACCGAAGCAGAATGGGAATATGCAGCACGGGCGGGTACTGCAACGGCATTCCCGTGGGGGAATACCAGTGTTGCGGGGCTGGCAAACTGTCGTCAGGACTTGTGTCGTGATTCTTTCCCCAATGCAGCACCTGTAGGCAGTTTCGCGGCTAACCCGTTTGGTTTGCATGACATGCAGGGCAATGTGTGGGAATGGGTTCAGGATGGTACTAACGATGGCAACCAACACCGCCTGCGGGGTGGTTCATGGGCTAATCGTCCCCAAGCGTTGCGCTCAGCCATGCGGTATCAACATCTGACTAAGCACCGGCATTACTTGGTCGGGTTTCGCGTGGCGGCGGATTAGCTGCCCGCTCACTCTCGAAATAAAACACCGAGCTTTGGGTTTTAAACGGCAAGCGGCTTCCCGTCGGCATCAGGTAAGCGTGTTCTAAACGGATATGCAATTCATCAATATACCCATCGGTGATAATCAACAACGGGCCACGTTTCGGGAAATTATCGGCTTGTTGTAACAAATCTACCGCTGGTTGCAATACCGTACCGCCACGCCCTTTGACTTCCACCTTATCCAACAAATAATCCGCTTCCACGTAGCCTGCGTCATAGGGTGTTGCGTCGCAAAATACCAGACGCACATGAGTCACGTCCCGGCTCATGGCGTAAGCACTGATCGCGCCCAATGCCATACCCAAATCCCGCCGACTCATCGAGCCAGACGTATCCAACACCACCCCAAACGTCCGGCTCATCGCCGCCTGTTCCGGGCGATGCCAGTGCGGGCGTGGAATGTCGGGTGTCGCACTTTGGCGACGGCTGATGCGGGCATACGAACGCTGCTTTTCCACCGGCGGGAAAAATTGGTCGAGCCATTCGGTCAATTGCACATCCCACGGAATAGGCCGTTGGTTAATTGCACGAATTTCCTCCACCAAGCCTGCCGGAAATAAACCACGACCACGCGCTTGCGCGTACTCCAGCCCTTCACGCATACAGCGGCGGTAAAATTCATCCAACGTCACCCCGCTACCCTGCGTCCACCAAGTTGGCGGACGTTCATTGATAATGTCCGATTTTCCTTCGCCCCGCAGCGTCCTGATTTTCTCCAACTTACGCTGCCAGCGCAGATTGCTCACGATTTCATCGTATATATCTTCGGCGGAACGCCCCGCCAATTCGGGGTCATGCAATATGCCGACCGCAGGCAATTTACCCACTTGCATTTCCACCAACCAGCCGTTAATCACGTAGTCACACGCCACATTCCAATAATACGCATCTCGTCCCTGTTCCCGCACATCGTGCCGCAAACCGATGTGCAAATATTCATGCAGTAAAATGAAAATCAGCTCCTCTTTGGAAAATTTCCAGTGCGGGTTAATGTAAATTTCACGCAATTCGGGGTGAATCGCGGCCACCGCAATATGCATACGCTCACACAGCGCCTTGTCTTCATACAGGCTAAAACTGCTGGCTAACGCCGATAACAACGGAAAAGAATTGATCACCCAATGATTGGCTTGGCGAAGATTGTCACTCAATGGCGAAAATGCGCGAATTTCGTTGGAAGCCGTCGCCACCGCTGCTTGTACCGCCGCATTCAAGCCCGCCACAAAAGCCTCGTGACGTGAACTGTCCGGGGTGTAATTCACGGTTTGTGAAGTACGCAGTTTCCAGCTAGGTTCAAAGCCCCCAATCCCCAGCCCCACATAAGGCTCCAAGTCATTCAAGTTTTGGAAGTAATGTGCCAATTCTTGCTCACCCCGCAATGGCAAATTATCCAATGGCACATAGCGGAACATTGTTGGCAATTTGCCAATGCCAATCTGCCGCGCAAAATGATGGGCATACAATTCGCAGGCAATGCGCCATTCACGGTTGCCGGGGCGCACATGCCCTAAGCCCAAATGCAAATACCCTAAAGCGATGATGTAGACCCATTCCTCCACCTCAAGGCGTTTCTGAACATTGAGGTGAAACACCATGCGTCCACCTGATTCATCCAATTGCCCCCAACAGGTATCCGCTAACGGTTTGCTCGCATCCCGCAACGCTAACGGTAGCAAGCGTTTGAATAACGGGTGCGCCACGAGTACCGCCTCTGCTTCATTAATGGTTTGGCGATGCTTCGCGTATTTGGCAGTGTTATGTTTGGGCGTAGCCATCAGATGACCTCACTTACGTTTCAATAAACGCGGCAAATCACGGGCAATTTCCACCATGAACCAATCGGGCAAAGTACGCCCTTGTTCATCTTCGGCAATCACCAATTGCGCCATTTCCAAGGAAATACGCGCCAGTTGGATCAGCATATCCTTGGCACGGTTCGCCAGTTGGCTGACTTCCTGACTCATTTGCCCGCGTTCACTGGGCAAATTTTTCAACAAATGCGCGTGGAAACTTTGCGCCATGAAATACAGAATGTCGCGCTCCTCCGGTTTTTCTGGCCAGTTCTTTTCACCTCTGAGCAGCGCATGAATCCCGTAAGCCAATTGTTGCTGGCGGAAAAACCCGGAAAACTGTTGCGCATGGCTGGGCGTGAGTAACCCCGCCGCCAAGCGTTTGATAACGGTTTCATTCAAATTGGCTTCACCATAAGCCGCGAGGCTATCCGACAGCATGTGCCAACTGCGCGGGGTGGAAAACGGTTCTTCGTGCTTTGGGGGTTTTGCCCATAAATGATCCGGGCGGAGCTGGAGGTATTGCAACACCAAGCCATGAATACCGGCATGATTAGCCCACCCCAGCCAACTGCGGTGATCAGCACGCAAGCTCACATGCACCATGCGGTTGATCAGGGCGGAAGACAAGGGTTTCACAATAGCAGCATCTTCCGCCCGATTACCCGCCCCAATCACGATGGAACCGGCAGGCAACATAAACTCCCCAATGCGGCGGTCATTGATCAGGCTGTAGAAGGCTTTTTGCACTTCTTGTGAACAGGCGTTTAGTTCGTCCAGAAACAAACAAAACGGTTGTTCGCGGGCGATCAGAGTCGGGGGGCAAAAACGCGATTTGCCATCCATGATTTGCGGCACGCCGATAATGTCTTCTGGAGCAAGCTGTGAACCCAGTAAGCTGACGCAATCTAAGCCCACCGCTTCCGCAAATTTTTCCACCAGCGAGGATTTACCGATACCAGGCGGCCCCCAGATAAACACCGGGCGCACCGGCGCAATATTCAGCAGGAAGTCGAACAATTCTTCCGTTGTTAATGATTGTGCAGCCTGCATAGCGAATATCCTTTTCAGTTAAGTGATGATTCTTCATGGCGAGTAACACGCGCCACCAAAGCGGCAAGGTCTGAAGCGGTGGCAGTGTTTGCCAAGGCTGCATCAAACCGTTGATAGCTTTCTGGGTCATGGTGTTCCAACCAATGGAAAGCTTTTTTCGGTCCCAAATACCACAGGGTGCGAAAGGCAAAGTAGTCTTCCAACAAAGCAGTGAGCAACCATGCCTTGCGGTAGTGGCCTTCTATATCCTGCTTGGCACTGCGTACCAACATTTTTTCTGCCCAAGCCTGCCGTGTTGCCCGCTCTAGGGCGGTTAATGGTTCAGCACCCGCCTCAAATAAAGCCGCCACTTTTTCCAAAAATAAGGATGCCACCTTGCCGTGTTGTAGCAATATAATGCTGTTGTGTAAACGCAAGGTTTGCATATCCGGGTTGTGTAATTGTGCTTCGGGGTAAATAAAAGCGTCCAGCCAGACACCGGCATATTCAACTGCATAATGTATGCTTTCCGGTACAGGCGCAAACGCGGCTATATCGTAATCACTGGTTGGCGTGGCTGTGCCATCAGCCCGCGAACCGTACAGTAGAACGGTGTGAACCTGATAACGCTCAACCAAGTGTGAAACCAATAACGTGAGAATCATCGAAGTTGTCCCCTATAATCCTTTGTGGCCTCAATGGTTTACGGAGGCATCCCAAGCGTTACAACTTGCCTTAAAAGAAAATATCATGGCAGCCCACCACATTGGTAGCACCGCCATTCCCTGTATCCATGCAAAACCTGTTATCGACATGTTGCTGGAAGTCGCCGATCTGGCCGCCTTGGATAGA
>JBEUIR010000217.1:0-4555 GCA_040415395.1 Candidatus Thiothrix namsaraevi | reverse complement strand
GCCCGAATGCCGCTATGATCAAATACCGGATTGCTTGCCACCAAGGTGTCAGCCGGATAATCCGCCACATTACCGACACCGTAACCCATTACCCGCAGCGCACTGCCGGTTAATTCCGCCGCTAAACGTTGCCCAAAGGCATCATCCAGATTCAGCACCACCGCCTGCAAATCAGGCCAGTGAAACAACTTACGCTTAGCCTCGGCATACGCCTCAACCGTGCCGTGATAATCCAAATGGTCGCGGGTAAGGTTCGTCAGCGCTGCCACATTAAAGCGCACCCCATTGACACGCCCCTGATCCAGCGCGTGCGAGGAAACCTCCATCGCCACCGTGGTAAAGCCATCCTGCTGCAAGCGCCGCAACAAACTGTGCAAGGTCAGCGCATCCGGCGTGGTATGCGTGGCAGGCTGCAACGCACCCGGCACACCAATCCCCAACGTTCCCAACACGGCGGCTTGCCGTGGGTGAAGCGCATTCAGTGCTTCGGCGACAAAATGACTCACCGAGGTTTTGCCGTCAGTACCTGTCACGCCCACCATGAACAATTCGGCACTGGGGCTGGCATTAAAACGGTCGGCGAGTGTGCCCAAATGCGCCCGCAAGGAAGGCACGGGCACTAACTCGACCGACAAGGGTGGCTGTTGTAAACCTATTTCTGGCTCGTAAAGCACCACCGCAGCACCGGCTTGCACAGCAGCGGCTGCATAACTCAAACCGTGCTGGCGCGTGCCTCGCAATGCAATAAACGCCGTACCCGGTTGCACAGCGCGGTTATCCAGCGTCAAACCATTGACCTGAACATCAGGTACTGCATCCGCAATACCGCGCAATAACTCACGCAGGGAAACCATCGTCATGTTGCTCCTCCCACTGTATTCACTACGGGTGCTTGCTGCACCGCCTGCTTGGCATCCGGTAAATTATCGGGGGGCACATCTAATAAACGCAGTGCTTCCGCCATCACTTTAGAAAAAACAGGCGCAGCCGCACGACCACCGCTGTCATCAATTTTCGGCTCATCAATTTGTACCGCCACCACCAAACGCGGGCGACTCGCAGGCGCAACGCCGATAAAACTCGTTAAATAGCGATCATTCTGGTATTGACCATCAATGTATTTATAAGCTGTTCCCGTTTTACCCGCGACACGGTAGCCATCTACTATGGCTTTTTCACCCGTACCACCCTCCTGCACCACCGCCTCCATCATGCGCAGGACGGAACTCGCGGTATTAGGACTCATCACTTGCTGCCCAAAACCAAGCTTCTCTGGTTTATAAATGGAAATTGGCATCAACACCCCATTCGCCGCAAACGGTGCATAGGCATGAGTCAGTTGCAATAAGCTAGAGGACAAACCGTAACCATACCCGTGTGAGGCACGGTCAACCTTGCTCCACTGTGTGTAGTTGGTCAGCATTCCCGCTGTTTCACCCGAAAAGCCTGCATTGGGCGTTTGCCCAAATCCTAAACGACTGAGGAACATCCACTGATCACGTGCATTCATCAGCAATGCCACCCGGCTTGCCCCGACGTTACTGGATTTCGCTAACAACGTGGGCAACGTAATCGAACCATAATCTTTCGGGTCTTTAACGCTGTATTTGCCAAATTTAATTTCCCCCGGCGATGTATTCACTTCAACATCCGCGCCTAATGCCCGCGCTTCTAATGCTGCCGCAATGGTCAAGGGCTTTAACGTTGAACCTGGTTCAGATTTATCCGTCACGGCGCGATTGCGATAGAGATAAGGCTCTAACTCTTTACGGTTATTGGGGTTAAAGGAGGGAACGTTTGCCATCGCGAGGATTTCACCGGTATGTGCATCCAATACCACCAAAGAACCCGCTTTGGCATTAAGTAGCGACACTTGTGTTTTCAGTTCTTTGTAAGCGAAATATTGAATACGACGGTCAATCGTGAGTCGCACATCCTGCCCAGGCTGCATCTCTTCCATGCTGATCACGCTTTCGACCAACTTGCCTTTGGCATCACGCACCACCCGCGTTTGACCGTTTTTACCCGCCAATACTTCGTTACGCGCTTTTTCAATACCCTCAATGCCATTGCCATCAACATTGGTCATGCCCACCACATGCCCGGCAGTTTCGGCTAAAGGATAATAACGGCGGTATTCGCGTGTTGCTGCCACACCGGGTAAATCCAAGGCTAAAATAGTATCCGCGACTTCTAATGGCAATTGACGCCCAAGGTAAAAGAATTGTTTGCTGCTGGCTTCTTTTAACTTGGCAGGCAAACTACCCTCTTCCAAACCCAGCTCTTTTTCAATCTGACGAAACCCGGATTCCAAGCGTGCAAAACGGGTACTTGCCAACTCTTGCACCTCACGTTTTTCTGCCGCGCTATCACCAACGGTAGCATCCGTCACCTGACGTGACAGCTCATACTCATGACGCAATTCCTCACGGGCTTGCAGCAACTCCTGCGGGTTGCACCATAAAGAAGAGACGGGGGAACTGATTGCCATCGGGTCGCCATTACGGTCGGTAATCATACCCCGGTAAGCAGGTACGGTCACGACACGCATCTGGCGCTTATCGGCTTGCTGCTGTAACCATTCTTGCTGAAAAATTTCCAACCAAGCCGCACGCAACATTAGGATGCCAATCACGATCAGCAAAGTCAGCATCAAAAACAAGCGTCTCCCCTGAAACACTGGGGATTTGAGTGCCTTACGCCTCACTCGCGTATTACCTTAATATTATCAGCACGGGGCTTTTGCATTTTTAATACCTGTTTAGAACGGGTTTCCACGTGTACTTGGTTTAACAAAACGCTTTGTTCCAATTTCAAGCGGCTCCAATCAGCGCTCAATTCATCACGTTCTTTTTCTAACTTCTGCAATTCAGCAAACAATTGCCGTGAATGGTGACGATTCACCACAATCATCAATGCCAAGGCAATGACCAGAAAATAGAGTAATGCCAACGTTAACAAGCCACCTCTATTCATGCAGACCGCTCTCCGATACGCATAATGGCGCTACGGGCGCGGACATTGCCCTCGACTTCCAGCGCAGAAGGACGCACGGCTTTACCAATGAGTTTCATCGGTGGCTGAATAAAGGCTGGCATAATAGGCAACCCTTTGGGCAAATTAGGTACGTTGGAATTATCACGCAAGAAATGTTTAACAATGCGGTCTTCAAGGGAATGAAAACTAATGACCACTAAACGCCCAGCAAATGCCAGCCACTCTACCGTTTGCTGCAAACACACCTCGACATCATCCAATTCCTGATTGACCTTAATGCGAATGGCCTGAAAACTACGGGTAGCAGGATTTTTGCCCGGCTCACGTTTATGCACCACGCTGGCGATTAAATTCGACAATTGGGTAGTGGTTTCCAATGGCGTATTACTCCGGGTACGTACAATTTCTTTTGCAATTTGGCGGGAAAAACGTTCCTCACCATAACGCCACAGCACGTCGGCAATTTGCGCCTCATCTGCCCGATTCAACCACTGCGCGGCACTTTCACCGCTGGTAATATCCATGCGCATGTCGAGTTGTCCTTCCCGCATAAAGCTGAAACCACGTTCTGCATCATCCAATTGTGGGGAAGAAACTCCCAGATCCAGCAAGACACCCTGAATTTTATCCGTTACACCGGCTGCCAACAACGCTTGTGGAAAGTCTCGGAACGAACCGTGCCACACAGACACCCGTGCATCCGCAGCATAACGCTGACGAGCGTGTTCAATCGCCACTGGGTCTTTATCGATCACAATCAAGCGACCACTCAAACCCAAATGTTCCAAAATCAACGCCGAATGACCACCACGACCATACGTGCCATCGACATAAGTGCCCGACTCTTGAACATTCAATGCCTGCACGGCTTCCTGCAATAGCACTGTGTCATGTTTCAACACTGAATCAACCACCTTTTATCAGCATTACATGGAAACCTGATTCAATATCTCAGTTGCCTCATCGTCGTCCTGCGCTTCCTGCAACCAAGACTCACGAGCAGCCTCCCAAGTATCAGCATCCCACAATTCTAATTTATTCGCCTGACCAACCAATACCGCACGCTTGTCGATGTTCGCATATTCGCGCAACGGGGCTGGCAGCAATACCCGTCCTTGGGCATCCAGCTCTAATTCAGCCGCATGACCCAAAATCAGGCGCTGCATATTGCGTACCCGGCGATTCATATTGGGCAAAGACATCAGGGTTTTTTCGACCTTAAGCCACTGATCCATCGGGTAAACAAGCAAGCACTTATCGGTGTGATCAACCGTAATGACAATCTGTCCCGCAACATTTTCCACAATATCCTCGCGATACTTAGCAGGCATGGCGAGCCTGCCCTTAGGATCAATCGAGATGTTGGAAATACCACGAAACATACCACCCAATTCCACTTAAGATGGGAATTTAACCCACTTTCTTCCACTTTCTTCCACTTAAATGAGAATATAGGCAGACAGCCGCAACCTGTCAATAAAATCAGATCAAAATCACCTTAAATAAAATAATGGAGGGCAAAAACAAAACAAATGCGCCAAAATCGACCCAGTGAGTT
>JBEUIR010000216.1:0-4569 GCA_040415395.1 Candidatus Thiothrix namsaraevi | reverse complement strand
CATGAAACCCTTCACCCGCATCCTTCGCCTGTGGACAATCAACCGTGTCTTTATCCGCCACGGCTTAGACGAACTCGTCCTCAATCTCCCTTTCATGCGCCCTGTAGCGTTTATCTATCACATTCTGCCCTGGAATTGGGGCAAGCAAGAAACCCGCCCACGCGGGGAGCGCATCCGCCGCGCACTGGAAGATTTGGGGCCGATTTTCATCAAATTCGGGCAAATGCTCTCCACCCGGCGTGACTTGCTGCCGGATGACATCGCCGCCGAATTGACCCGTTTGCAAGACCGCGTGCCACCGTTTTCCAGCCTCGAAGCGCGGAAAATGATCGAAAAGGCTTACGGCAAATCCGTCACCGAAGTCTTCAAACGCTTTGAAACTGACCCAATGGCATCCGCCTCCATCGCCCAAGTGCACGCCGCGCAATTGTGGGATGGCAAAGAAGTGGTCGTGAAAGTGCTGCGCCCCGGCATTGAAAAAACCATCAGCCAAGACGTGGAACTGATGTACATGATTGCAGGCTTGCTGCAACGTTATTGGAAAGAAGCCCGCCGCCTGCGCCCCGTGGAAGTGGTCGCCGAATACGAAAAGACCATTTTCGACGAACTCGATTTGATGCGCGAAGCCGCCAACGCCAGCCAAATCCGCCGCAACTTCGAGGGCAGTACCAGCCTGTACGTGCCAGAAATTTACTGGGATTACACCCACCCCAACGTGATGGTGATGGAACGGATTTATGGCATCCCCGTCGGCGACATCGAGCAGCTCAAAGCGCACAATATCAACTTCAAGCGGCTGGGCGAATTGGGCGTGGAAGTGTTTTTCACCCAAGTCTTCCGCCACAACTTTTTCCACGCCGACATGCACCCCGGCAATATCTTTGTCAACGCCAGCAAACCTGAGGAACCGCAATACATCGCGGTCGATTTCGGCATCGTCGGCACGCTCTCCCCTGCTGACAAACGTTATCTCGCGGAAAATTTCTACGCTTTTTTCCGGCGCGATTACAAGCGGGTCGCGGAACTGCATGTGGAATCCGGCTGGGTTCCGCCCACCACGCGCGTTGACGAATTCGAATCTGCCATCCGTTCGGTATGCGAGCCGATCTTCAATTTGCCGATTAAAGACATTTCCTTCGGGCAATTCTTGCTGCGCCTGTTCCAGACGGCACGGCGCTTTAATATGGAAGTGCAGCCACAATTGGTTTTGCTGCAAAAAACCTTGCTGAATATCGAAGGCTTAGGTCGCCAGCTTTACCCCGATCTCGATTTGTGGTCGACCGCCAAACCCTTCATTGAACGCTGGATGGATGAGCAGGTGGGTGTCCGCGCCTTGTTCAACGGCGTGAAAGTCAATCTACCCAAGTTCCTCGAAAACTTGCCGTACATGCCGACTATGTTGCACGACATTATGCAGCAAACCACCCAACAAAAGCTCAAGATGCAGTGGGAATCCCAGCAACTCGAAGCTTTGCGTCAAGAAATGCGCCGTTCGCAACGTATCAATCAAACCCTGATTATCACCGGCATACTGGTATTTTTGGCGGTACAAATATTTAACGCTTATCGCTAAACGCAAAAAAGCCGCTCCGTTACCAGAGCGGCTTTTGCTCATCAAGCAGCCATTGCCTTAAGGGGTCGGTGTGCCGGTTGGCCCGGTATAACCGGCGGGTTCAACATCAACAAACACGTAAGCGCTGGCTTCTTTGCCATTTTTATCACGTATTTTATAGGTAAAGCGATGATCGATGCAGTATCCACTCCGTAAAGTGTAACGAATCATTTGCTTGCCCTGCCAAGTAATGATTTCAGCCGTACCGTAGTCAGGTTTGCCAACTTCAACAATTGTCAGCGTATCACCGGTATCATTCGCCAAGACATCCACGCGCCGTGGCACGAGGTCATTGAGTGCTAATGCTTTTTTGGTTGCATTATCATTCACAGCCTTCAACGTTGGTACTGGCTCACTCACAGTGATCGTGACGGTGGCGGTTACTTGATGACCTTTACCATCGGTAATCACATAATCAAAGCGGTCGATTCCGATAAAAGTGGCATCGGGCAGATACGTTAACATATTGCCGTTAGGTGTAACCCGACCATTAGTAGGTTGCGTGAAACTGACAATACTCAAGGGATCACCATCGACATCTACATCATTCGCTAAGACATCGACCGATACAGCGGTTCCGCTAGTCGTGTTTTTGGCATCAGGCTTAGCAACCGGCGGTGAATTATCCTCTTTTACCGTAACCGTGACTGTCGTTTCATTACTGGCGTTACCATTAGCATCTTTCGCAATATAAGTGAAGGTATCGGTGCCAATGAAATCAGGTTTAGGTTTATAGATTAGGCGCTTACCATCCTTTTCCACTGTGCCGTTACTGCCTGATGTGAAACTGGCAATGCTTACCGCATCTTCATCATTCGCCAGTACATCAACCGTGACGGGGTTGCCCATAGTCGTTTCTGCTGCATCTGGCATAGCAACCGGCTTATCGGGCGGCGGTGGGCTGACGGTAACAGTGACGGTAGCGATGGCGCTATTCCCTTCTGGATCAGTCGCCACGTAGGTGAAAGTGTCTGTGCCAACAAAACTCGGCTTCGGGGTGTACGTCAGCATATTACCGGCTTGCGTGATTGTACCGTTGGCTGGAGCGGTATAACTACCAACCGTTAGCGGCATACCAACCGGCGAACTGTCATTCGACAACACATTAATATCGACTGATTCACCAGAAACGGTAGACGCTACGTCATCCAGCGTCACCGGCAGCTTAGACGGATTGGCCGTCACCGTCACTGTCACCGTTGCCGTGCTTTGATTACCCGCAGGGTCAGCGATGATGTAAGTGAATGAATCGGTTCCCGTAAAGCCTGAAACAGGCGTGTAAACCAATTTATTGCCATCTTTAGTGACTGCGCCATTGGTGCCTTGATTGAAGCTAATAATGCTCAAGGGATCACCATTCGGGTCGTTATCATTCGCTAACACATCAAGCTTAACCGACGTATCGCGAGTGGTGGCACCGGTATCGTTCACCGCCACTGGCGCAACCGAACTCGGATTGCTAGCCCCTACTGTCACCGTAACCGTTGCGGTGCTTTGGTTGCCCGCAGGGTCAGTAATAATGTAGGTAAATGTATCCGTTCCCGTAAAGCCCGCGATTGGCGTGTAGACTACATTATTGCCGACTTGAGTGACCGCACCATTTGCCCCCTGATTGAAACTGACGATACTCAAGGGATCGCCATTCGGATCGGTATCGTTTGCCAACACCGCAATTGTCACCGGCGTACCGCTGGCAGTCGTGGCACTGTCATTGACTGCTACGGGTACAGTCGGATTATTTCCTTCCTTGCCACCATCACCACTCACCGTTTTATAAGTATCCACGGTTTGTTTGTGATCAGCGGTGTTGCGCAGTGCCTGACGTACCCACAGTGGTGGTTCAGGAATCAGTTCCTTGCGCCAAACGACTTTCGGGTCAGTCGTGCTAGTGCCACCAGCCTCAATCACTTCGTCTTTGTATTCGTTTTGATACGTGACGTATTCAATGTCAACGCGGCGGTTTTTGTGCCCTTCGGCATCGGTATTCGGGTATTTCGGCTGACTTTCACCCAAACCTTGTGCCAGCAATTCATTGGCGCTGAAACCGTTTTTGATCATGAAATCACGCACGGCATTCGCACGATTTTCAGACAATGTCTTATTGTGCGCGTCTGAACCTTTGTCGCACGTATTCCCGGTAATGCGGATATTGCCATCGTAACCCGATCCACGGATTTGACCGATAACCGCTTTCATGCGTTCTTGCGCTTCCGGGGTCAACTTGGCGCTATCGAGCTTGAAGAAGGTATCCGATTCCAGCTCCATCGTATTTTTGACCAATTTGCGCTCAATTTTAGGCGGCTGCCTCACTTGCTCACCCGGAATCTCGGTGCGAATCCGGCGGTAGCGTTGTTCTGGCTGCCAGACACCCGCTTCACTGCCAATGTCATAACGGTAGGAAACCCCGCCGCGTGCTTCCGCATCTTCAGACGTTAGCGCCCCACCCGCCTTTTTATAGACTTCCAATTCCGCACCTACACTATGCGGGGTATCGGGGAAAAACTTTTCGACGCCGCCGGTAATGGTCGTTTGATCCGCACGTTTTTCACTCGCGGCAACGTCTTCAGCCCATTCGTAATCCAAGCCGCCTTGCAAACGCATACTCTGTTGCGGCAGGAAAGTACCCACACGACCGCCTACGCCTAAATCATAGGCTTTTTCTGTCACGCCGGACGGGGTAGTCGCACGCCCTTCAGACAAACCTTTGCTCACATGACCCGACCAGAACAGATTGGCATTTTCTTGACCGTAACCGACGGTGGCTTTTTTATCTTTGTGCTCATTTTGGTCATAAGCCCCGAATACTTTGTTAACGTGTGCAGGATTATTTGGATCACCAGATACCCAATGATGGCTGATTTTTGCACCTGCGCCGGTCAACATTTCTTCGCCAGTATTGTCATCAGCATCAGGGTTAAAACCCAAATACCCTTGACCAATCGTAGCACTGTTCTCAG
>JBEUIR010000215.1:0-4586 GCA_040415395.1 Candidatus Thiothrix namsaraevi | reverse complement strand
GGTTTCACCGTTATTGTCTTTCACGCCATCGTTATCGTTGATGATCAGTACATTGCCATTGGCTAAGACGGCTGAACCTTCGATCTTTTCCATGACTGGGCTGCCAGTGGCTTTCAGGTCTGGCAGGATGTCGCGCACCAACGTCTTGCTAAGGGTTGTGCCAGCCGCTACACCGTTAGTGTCGATGCGGTACAGGCGTTTGACTGCGGCATCTGGCCCGCCTTGATTGTCACGTTCCACCAGGAGGAATTGACCGTTGCCGAGTGAGGTCAGATCCGACAAGCCAACCCAGCCAGCGTTTTTGGAAGCGACGGCATCCAGCGGGTAGAACACAAAGCTCCACGTTTTCGTTACGGTGTCATAGATGCCAATACGCGGGTTGGTTTCACCCTTCCAAGCGCGTTGGAATGCGACATACGCCCGCCCGTTGTATTCGGCAACACCTTCAAAACCAAAGCGCAATTGCAGCGCATTAACCTCGGCTGGCAGGGTAATGGCTTGCTGAATCACGCCATTCGCATCGGTTTTCAGCAGCAAGTTAGCGCTGTTGACGGGGCGTGCTGCTTCACCAACTGTGCCAGCGCCTTCGGAAGCAATCCAGAAACCGCCATCGCTGGCAACGGCAATGCCTTCGGGGTCAAGGTTGACGGTTTTGTCGGCGTTGATCATGGCTTTGAGGTCGACTGAATCAAACACGTCCTTGCGGCTGTCGTCAGTGGCTTTGGCTGCCGCATCAACTGTGGCAACGGGTATGCTTGCCAGTACATTGTTCATATCTGTGATTCGCGCAGCAACGCTCAGTTTTGCTGGCTTGCTGGCAACATCAAGTTTGAAAATGCGGTTTTGCTGATAGAAGCTGTCTTCGATAGCGTAAACCGTGTTGCTGTCATTTGGGGCAGCCGCAAGACCAGACATAGCACTCCATGCCACCGGGTTGCCATTGCTGTCATTGCCGGAAATGACGGTGGGGTAAGCAGCGGCTTTTTCTTCGTAACGGTAAATGTTCAGTGATGAGCGGATAATATCAGCACGTGCATCGACTTCACTGGCAGCAATTAACAGGTTGCGTGAGGGAATGGCGAGTACGCCTTCGGGGCCTGTGCCTGCTGGCAGCACTTGTTTCAGCACTGGCTTGCTAGGTGTTGCGGCATCGTAAACAAACACACTATTGGAACGTTCGGAGGCGATGAACAGGAATTTGTCAGCGCCAAACGTGCCAGATTCGGCATTTTCTGGTTCGTTGCCTTTGTTTTTGGAGCGGTCATCCGGGTAATGCCCCATGCGGATAGCCTGATGTTCCATGCTATTGCCTGCGGCAAACACCACTTCGCCTTTGGTATTGAAGATAGTGAAGCCACGGCTACCGCCCAGCCAGTCGCCTTCGTCAGCGGTGGCGAACAGGTCAGTGGATAACCAAGACACGCCATCCGGTTCACGCGCTATTGCACTCAATGCGCCATCGGTGGTAATCAGGGCGGGGGCTTCTTCTTTGGTGTCGATTTTGTCGAGGTCTACCACGCCTGCATTGAAATGGTTGATGATTTTGCCATCGACCAAGTTTACCAAGGCGATGTGATTGTTTTCTTGTAAGGTCACGACCGCGACGTTATTGCTGTTAATGTCGACGTATTCCGGCTCTGGGTCGCCGGGGGCAACGGCAGCTAAGCCGCTCATATCAACTTTGCGGCTTGTCCAGGTAGCAGGTTCGCCCTTGAGGTCGATGATCATCAGATAACCGGCGGGTGATTGGGGCAGACCACCATCGCCAAGTTCTTCATCGCGTTCGTTTTCGATGGCAATGGCGGCATAATTACCGTCGGGGCTAACCGCTACGGAATCGGGTTGACCACCAAGATCAATGGAGGCGATCACGGTTTTGTTGCTCAGGCTGACTACATCCAGCTTGCCACTGGCATTGATAAAGTCGGTGGAAGTGTTAACGCCGACCAGCGCGTAATTGCCTTTAACGGCAACGGAGGTCGGTTCGCCGCTCATTTTCAGTTTGCCTGCGGCTTTGGGCTTGGTCGGGTCGGTAATGTCAACGAAACCGATGGATTTGCTGGGGCTGTCTGTGTAAATCAGCGTCATACCGTCAGTACTGGCGGCAACGATTTCAGCAGAGGTTTCATCAGCAACATTACAGGTAGGGTCTAGTTGCAGGCACACAGGAAATGAGGCAACACGGTTGAAGTTTTTGGTGGTGCTGGTTGCCGGGGTGGTGTTATCCGTGCCAGTGCTGGTTTCGTTGTTGTTATCGTTGCAGGCACTCAAGCCGAGTGTGACTGCGAGCGTTAGGGCGCACAGTTTTAGGGAAACAGGTAGGCGCATGAAAGACTCCATAATGGTGGGGATAGAAACGGCTGATTGTTGGCAGTTTGGGTGAAGATTGTTTGACGAAAAAATGATGTTTTGATGAAACGGCAGGAAGTGGGAAATGGAGCGCACACGGGATGAGCCTGTGCCATAATTCAGCCATTCATGGGCTTGGAGAATCGGGATGGCAGACTCCCCGCAAACAGCACAAATTTTTCTCAGTTACAGCCGTACCGACAAAGAGGCGGCGAAAACCTTGCGCGAACGGCTAGAACAAGCGGGTTTTAGCGTGTTCCGCGACGAAGAATCTATCCGCATCGGTGACAACTGGCTGAAAAGTTTGCAGGATGCCGTGCAAGGCTGTGCCGCTTTCGTGCTGTTGGTCGGGCGTGATGGCGTGCAACAACAACGTTGGGTGGGGGCGGAAGTTGAAGTCGCTCTCAGTCGCAAGCTGTCGCCGCACGATGACCGCGAACGTTTGCCAATTTTCCCGGTGTTGTTGGCGGAAGCGGTGTTTGCCGATTTGCCAGTATTCCTGCGGCAAATCCAAGCCAGTGTCTGGCATCCTGATAGCAGTGATTTGCCGCACGGTTTGCGCGAGGCGTTGCAGGCAAGCGAATCCCTGCAAACTGCATCGCCGCTGTTGAAAGGTGAACCCTACCGGGGCTTGAGCTATTTCCGCCGCGAAGATGCTGACCGCTTTTTCGGGCGGCATGAGGAGGTGCTGCAAGCCTTGCATGGCTTGGGTTATGCCGAAGATATTGCGCCGGAATCTTCCGCCCAGCCGCATTCGCGTTATTACCGCTGGTTGCAAATTCACGCTGCCAGTGGCGCGGGCAAGTCGTCGCTGGTGCGTGCCGGGATGTTGCCGAAGATTGAGCAGGGTTTGTTGTGGCGGCGTACTGGCTATGCTGACTGGAAAATCCTCGAACCGCTGATTCCGGGTGAAAAGCCGGTGGAGATGTTGGCGGAAAAGCTGGCGAAGGCGTTTCCGCAGAAAGACATGGATGACTGGTTGGGTAAGCTCAGTCGGGCGGATAAACCAGCAGCTTTGGCTCATGCACTGCGTCCGTTGCTGCCCGCAGGCAGTGCGGTGTTGCTGGTGGTTGACCAGTTTGAGGAGTTGTTCACGCTTGCTGAAGAATCAGAACGCCGCCAGTTTGACCGTCTGCTGGCGACGGCGCTGGCTGACCCAGATTGTCCGCTGTTCCTGATCAGCACCATCCGTTCGGATTTCCTTGACCGCTTTGAATACCTGCCGGAACTGCTCAAGCTGTACAACACCCTCAAGGGCGATTACCTGTTGCCGACCATGACCGAGGCCGGTTTGCGCGAACTGATTGTGTATCCGGCGCGGCTGGCGGGTTTGCAGGTGGATGAAGGGCTGGTGGAGGCGATGGTGCGCGATGCGCGGGGTGAGCCGGGGGCGTTGCCGCTGGTGGAAAGTGCGCTTGCCGAGTTGTGGAACGAGGCGCAAACGCACGGTAGCCAACGCTTGAGTCGGGCGTATTACGAGCAGAATAACGGTGTGGTGGGGATGCTGGCAAAGCAGGCGGATGCGCTGATCGGCAGTCTGGGCGAACGTGGGCGCAAGCAGGCACTGGATTTGTTGCTGGCGTTGACGCGCATCAATGAGGGTGGGCGGCATACGCGGCGGCGATTGTTGCGGGCGGATGCGGTGCATGAGGCTGGCGGCGGGAAGCGGGGCGAAAAGGTGGTGCAGGTGCTGGCGGGGGAACGGGTGCGGCAGGGTGGCGGGCAGGTGGGGCCGTTGCGCTTGATTGTGACGGATGGGGAGACCCTCACCCCCAGCCCCTCTCCCGGAGGTAGAGGGGAGCAAGAGGGGGGCTTCGTTGAGTTGGTGCATGAAATGCTGGTGCGCCCCAGTGACCGCAAGGATGCGCAAGGTCGTGCCATCGGTTATTGGCCTACGCTGTTCAACTACGTGTTTGATAACCGTGACCGCGATTACCAGCGTCAGCAGTTGCAGGTGGATGCGCAACGCTGGCAGGAACGCAAGCGGTTGGGGCGTTGGTTTGGGTTGGCGGGGTGGCGTGATTTGCGGGTTTTCAAGCATCAGCGCCCACGACCGGAGAGTGTGGAGGGGCGGTATTTGCGGCGTAGTCGGTGGGTGGCGTGGGGGCAAACGGCGTTGCTGGTGGGGCTGTTGGGAGTGTTGGCTGAATCGGCCTGGTGGGCAACGGATAAAAACTTGCCGTTTGGTTATGCGTTGCTCAAGCCGTTGTGGGTGACAGGGTTGTATTCACCCATCC
>JBEUIR010000214.1:0-4608 GCA_040415395.1 Candidatus Thiothrix namsaraevi | reverse complement strand
ATGAAAAAGACGATTGCAACTTCACTGCTGACACTGGGTTTGCTGTCAGGCACAGCGGCACACGCGGAAGATTACGTGATTGACACCGAAGGGATGCACGCTTTCATCCAGTTCCGCGTCCAACATCTGGGCTATAGCTGGCTGTACGGGCGTTTTGACAAATTCAGCGGCAATTTCAGCTATGATGAAAAGCAGCCAGAAGCCGCCAAGATCGAAGTGACCATTGATACCACCAGCGTCAATTCCAACCATGCCGAGCGCGACAAGCACTTGCGCAGCGAAGATTTTCTCAATGTGGAAAAGCACCCGGAAGCGAAGTTTGTCAGCACTAAATACAGCGGCGGCAAGCTGGAAGGTAATTTAACCCTGAATGGCGTGACCAAACCGCTGACCATTGATGTGGAAGAAATTGGCGCAGGTAATGACCCCTGGGGCGGCTTCCGCCGTGGCTTTGAAGGAAAAACCAAGTTTGCCCTTGCCGATTTTGGCATTGAAAAAGATTTGGGGCCAGCATCCAAAGAAGTCGAGATGATTTTGTCGGTTGAAGGTGTGAAGAAGTAACCCAATCCTCTCTTAGCCCCTCTACCTTTGGGAGAGGGGTTGGGGTGAGGGTCTTAAAAATCCCGCCCAAAATTGAAATACGCCTCATGATCCAAACCTTGGGTTTTACGCACCCCAATAAATGCAGGCCCTACCGGTGTTTCCCCACCTAAAAAGACCGAACCCGTACCGCGCAAATCGCCCAAGGTGACATCTTCTGACTCTTGCCAGGCTTGCCGCGCTCCCACTGACGCACCCATATGCACTTTGGCAATCTCCGGCACTTCAGCCAGTTCGCGCATGTAAGTCAACGAACCATCCAGTGTGTAATTGCCAATCAACTGGTCATTATCCGTAAACGCCAAGCGCCCGGTTTGCAATGCATCGCCCGTGCTATACAACAAGCCTTCCTCGTTATTAGCATTCGCCTCCAACCGCCCACTGGCAATCAAACGATGCTTGTCTTTACTCCATACCTGCTCACGTTCCAACTCAATGCGCGACACATCCGTGTCACTGCCCAAGGCTTTGATGCCGTGTGTATACGTTGCACTCATGCGCCCGCCTTTGGTGGGAAAATTCACCGAATCCAACGTATCCGCCCGATATTGCAACTTCAGCCCCGCCTCGCTCAGCGAATCCCCCGGCAAAGTTAACGTGCCAGTTTTCACTTCCGGTTCAATGCGCTGGAAGAATATTCCGGCACGCGCTTCCGCACTATTGTTCAGCGCTCGCCCAACATCCACTTGAATGCCTGCTTCAGCCGCGCGTAATTCCGCTACTTGCTGCGCCCCATCCAAAATACTGGCATCCTGCTCCTGATACCATGCACGCGGGGCAACGAACGTGGCATTATGATCCTGCAAGGGATGGTGTAATTCGGCAGAAGCCAGCATCCGTTCACCAATCACGCCTTGCAAGCGCAACTCCGTACCCTGCGCAGTCAGCCCTTGGCGCACGTATTTCACCCCAGCCTGATACCCCGTATCACCGTTGAAATTATCACTCAACGCAAACCCCGTGCTGACCCGTTGCTCACCCTGATCCGCCTTTCGCGCCATCACTTTGAGGTCGTAATCACCATCCGAGCGTTGCGTCAGGTGATAGTCCACCAAGCTGAAATACCCCAAGCCGTATACGCGCTCCAGCCCTGCTTGCAAGCGCTGCTCATCCAACACCTCACCGGGCTGGATACCGAGTTTTTGCCGCACCAACTTATCACTCAACGATGATTCATTTTCAAGCTGAACGACTGCCACCCGAATCGGCGTGTCTTGGTTGTTTTGCTGCGCCACTGCCCGCCGAGGCGTTGCCCCCGTAAGTGCCGCCAGTTGCTGCAATGCCGGTAATTGCGCTTGCGCCCCCTGCACCCCCAGCGGAATGGTTTCTGTCACCCTGTCGAAAGCCAAATTGCCAATCTCACCCACCGGCGGTTCAATTAAAATATCAACACCCTTACGAATCAGCTTGAGTTGGCTGGCACTGCTTTTGCGCATCAACAAATCCATCGACTGCAAACTAATATCCAGCGCCGAATTCAACTCGCGGTTGGTTTCTGAGGGAATGTTAGAAACAATCACAATATCCGCCCCCATCTGCTTGGCAATATCCACGGGTAAATTATTTGACACCAATCCGTCCACCAGCAAACGCTTGTCGATCGTCACCGGCGCAAACAGCCCCGGAATCGACATACTCGCTCGCACTGCCGTCGCCAAATTGCCACTTTTCAACACCACGGTTTCACCCGTGCGAATGTCGGTTGCCACCGCCCGAAACGGAATCGGCAAGCGGTCAAAATCACTCACCCGCTCCACCGGCTTCAGCAAACGGCGTAATTCAAACATCAGGCGTTGCCCGTCAATCAAACCACTGGGTAGTTTCACCCCGTCTTTGGACACGCCCATGCTGAACGCACTGAAAAAGTCCGCACTTTGCCGCTTTTGTTGGTAAGACTTGCTTTCATGGGAGGCATCATCACGAAACAAACTGAGCCAATCCAACTCATTCACCACCGTTTCGATCTGGGCGGCACTCATGCCGGAGGCGTATAAACTGCCGACAATTGCGCCCATGCTATTGCCCGCAATCACGTCGATGGGAATATTGTTGGCTTCGAGAACTTTGAGGACGCCGACGTGGGAAACGCCTGCTGCGCCGCCACCGCCAAGCACTAAACCAATTTTAGGACGCTCTTGGGCGTAGGCGAGATTCACGCACAAGCACCATGCCATCAATACAGTAAACAATGTTTTCATTATTAACTCTCAAAGTAGCCCATTATTACATTTTCACCACTTCCACCCGCTCACCATTCGTCACTAACATCCAAGCACTGAGTTTCGGCAAGGTTACGATGGTGGGCAGTTGCAAATAGCCTTGCACTTGCGTGATGCCTTCCTGCTTTTTGACTTGCCAGCCTTTTTCCTTGTCACCCTTCTTGCTGTATTTTAGCTCGATCAAATGTTGGTGGTTAACCTTATACGGGCTACGCTCCAGTAACAAAATATCAGGGTATTTACGGTTCATTTCCCGCTCGCTCTGGATGAAATAAGCGGGTGACTGGTAGAGCAAAGACAGCAGAATGGTTTTGATGTGTTCCTCATCCAGCCATAAAGAATCGCGGTTGGAAAGCAGTTGCAGCACGCGCTCCAGTTCTGCTACCAGCGGCTGGATGTCATCGCGCAACGCCAATGTTTCCACCGCCAATAGCAAGGCACGGTCGGGGATGCTGATCTGATTGCGGCGCTCCAGTTCCACCTTGAAATACTGGAAATACAGTTCGCGCATCACCTGATTGGGGATGACGAAGGCTTCGCCCGACAGGGTGTCATGGTGCAATGAGATAAACCCCATGTAGGCCAACAGGCTAATGAAGTCGTCGCGGTCAAAACCTTTGTCGAAATCGAATTTTTCTGCCTGCTGTGCGACCACTGTCCCGGTATTGAGCAATTCATCCAGCACGGCGTAATTGTCGTCGCGGTTGCCGATGCTGAACAGCCCCATGAGCTTGCCGTAGTCGGAGGCAATGTTGGCATCCAGCATTTTCTTCGGGTAAGCACAGCGTTGGTAATCAAAATTCTGGAGGAAATACAGCACCATATTGGCGTTGTAGACCGTTTCAGCCGCGTCGGTGTGGAAACGGTAGCCGTTGTACCAGTCGGTAACATCCGCCATCAGCTTGCTGCCATCCAGCTTACAGGTGTCTACCAAGGGTTGCAGCAAGCCTGCGACTTCGGCTTTGGTGAAACCCACTGCACCGTTAAATGTCTCTATTAGGGAAATATTTTGACCTATGTTGAAACCACTGGTCATGCTGTCGAGCATGATCGGCGTGACACCGGTCATCAATAAGCGGTCAACCGTGCCTTGTTGGGTGGCTGCTTTGATGGTTTCGTAGAAGCTGCGCACAAAACCGCCCTTGCCAACCAAGCTTTGGAACAGCTTCAGGTTATCCGCGAGTATGGCATTGGCGAAGTGATCATATTCGTCGATCAGCAGCAGGATTTTATGCCCAGTCATTAAGGTGAAAAAATGTTCCAGTTTGGCTTCGGGGGAAGATTTTTCACGTATTTCTGCCGCTGCCTGCGGGGGAAAGCCGTAACGTAGCAGGAACCCTTGCAGGCTGGTTTCGACTTTTTCACTAAAACGCTGGTAGATGGCTGGTTCACCACCACGGGTATCAATACCGCTGAACTCCATGAACAGCACTTGGTAGCTGCTTTTTAGCGGCGTGGGGTGCTGACCGATGTGGAGCTTGCCGAAGAGTGTGTCGAAATCCGCCTGATGGAGGGTATCGTAGTAATACCACAGGCTCGACAGCAGCAGGCTTTTGCCGAAACGGCGTGGGCGTAGCAGGATCTGGTATGAGCCTGCGGCTTCCAGCTTGGCTATGTAGGCCGTTTTGTCGATGTAAGCGTAACCTTCCGTGACAACTTTTTTGAAGTTGCTGATGCCGTAGGGGGATTTTAGGGTCATGCTGCGTTTGGTGGTCGTGTCCATAGGGGCAGTTTAGCACAACTTGCGGCTGGATCGCTACGCCTTGCGCAACCGTACCAAGTCGGATCG
>JBEUIR010000213.1:0-4622 GCA_040415395.1 Candidatus Thiothrix namsaraevi | reverse complement strand
AACCCTTGCTGCCAATCATTGCCCAGCAAATAATTCGCCATTTCCACCACGATGTAATCGGTTTCCATGCCGGTATCATCCGCGTAACGCGACAATCCTTGCTGGCAAGCGGGGCAAGAGGTGAGGATTTTCACCTGACCGTTTTGCGCCACGTCACTGCCGGTCAGCTCTTTAACACCTGCCTTGAGGCTTTCGGCTTTGCGGAAACGTAACTGACTGGCAATATCCGGGCGACTGATGGCAAACGTCCCCGCTTCCCCGCAGCAACGTTCGCTCAAAACCACCTTGGAACCCGTTAATTCCTGAGTAACTTTTAAAGGGTTAACCTGCTTCATCGGCGTGTGGCAAGGGTCGTGGTACACGTATTGCACCCCGCTCACCCCGTTCATTTTCACACCTTTTTCCAGCAAATATTCGTGAATATCGAGCAAACGGCAACCGGGGAAAATCTTGTCGAACTCGTATTTGAGTAACTGATCCATACACGTTCCGCACGATACCAACACGGTTTTAATGTCGAGGTAGCTCAAGGCATTCGCCACGCGGTGGAACAAGACGCGGTTTTCGGTGGAAATTTGCGTCCCCTTCTTCAAATCACCGCCTGCGTTTTGCGGGTAGCCGCAGCACAAATACCCCGGTGGCAATACCGTGGTCGCACCCGTTTCGTACAACATCGCCAACGTTGCCAAACCCACCTGACTGAACAAGCGTTCCGAACCACAACCGGGGAAATAGAACACCGCATCGCCCCGTTTATCCGCTGTTTTCACCGGATCGCGCAAGATCGGAATCACGCTATCGTCTTCCAAACCCAACATCGCGCGGGTGGTTTTCGCGGGCAGCCCTTTCGGTAAAGGCTTTTTAATGAACTGAATCACCTGTTCTTTGATCGCCGGTTTGCCCAAGGTTGCCGCCGGACGTTTATCAGCACCTAACAAATTCGCCGCTTTTGCCAAGGAATACGCGAAACGCTGCGCCTTGTAACCGAATTTGATCATGCCAGTACGCATCACATTGATTTGCGTCGGGTCTTTCAGATTCAAAAATTGCATCGACGCCCAGGTCACCGGGCTAGTCTTTTTCTTGCCCCGTTCGCGCAAAATACTGCGCATCCGCACGCTGACTTCGCCAAAGTCGATATTCACCGGGCAAGGGTTGAAACACTTGTGGCACACCGTGCAATGATCCGCGACATCGTTCATTTCATCGAAATGGCGAATCGACACCCCGCGCCGCGTTTGCTCTTCGTACAAAAACGCCTCGATCATCAAGCCAGTTGCCAGAATCTTATTGCGCGGCGAATACAGCAAATTCGCACGCGGAATGTGCGTATTGCACACCGGCTTGCATTTACCACAGCGCAAACAATCCTTAATGTCGTTATTCAGCGCACCCAACTCATTGTGTTCCAACAACAAGGCTTCGCGCTCGACCAAGCGTAATGACGGCGTGTAAGCATTCTGCAAACCCGACCCCGGCAGCAATTTACCTTTGTTGAAATGCCCTTGTGGATCAACGTCTTGCTTATACGCGGCAAACTCGTTGATTTCACGCGCATCCAAATACTGGAATTTGGTAATACCGATACCGTGTTCGCCAGAAATCACCCCATCCAATTCCCGCGCCAGCACCATAATCGCATCCACCATGCGCTCGGCTTCGTGCAACATGCCATAATCGTTGGAGTTCACCGGAATATTGGTGTGCACATTGCCATCACCCGCGTGCATGTGCAGCGCCACGAACAAGCGGCTAGTGCGAATTTTGCGGTGGATTTTTTCCATCGCCTGCATTAACGGCTCTAATTCACGCCCAGCAAACATTTCCTGCAACGGTCGAATAATTTCCTTACGGTAAGAAATGCGTAAATCGCGCCGCAACAACAAATCAATCACCCGATCGTGCGGGCGTTGCGCGGCTTTCGCGGTGTCATCCAGCAAATCTTGGTGCGCAGCGGCAGGGGCATCGAAATGCGCGAGAATTTGTTCCCAGCGTGCTTTGCGTTGCTGCAAATAATCGACCGCGTGCGCTAATTTGTTTGCCCAAATGGAACTGCGTTCGGCACTTGCTTCGTAGTCCGCCACCGCCCGCAATTCCGGCAAATCGCCCGCCAAATGTTCTAGCAACCCGTCGATCATGCGCAGCTTGTTTTGCATCGACTGGCGGATATTGAGGGTTTCGATGCCTTCGGTGTAACGTGCCAAATTGTGCAGCGGAATCACCACGTCTTCGTTGATTTTAAAGGCGTTGGTATGCGCCGCAATCGCCGCCGTGCGCGAACGATCTGCCCAAAACTGGCGACGTGCTTCTGGGCTAATCGCGATGAAACCTTCCGCATTCCGCGCATTTGCCAAACGCACCACTTCGGCAGCCGATTCTGCCACCGCCTTTTCGTCATCACTCACAATGTCGGCAATCAGCACCATTTTCGGCAACATGCCGCGTGCGCCTTTCGGGGTGTATTTCACCGCTTTGACGTAGCGTTCGTCGAGATGCTCCAAGCCAGACAGCAACACGTCATTGCGCCCGTCGAGGTAGTTTTTCACCTCTACAATCGCGGGAACGGCTTCGTGCAAATCCGTGCCGTAGAATTCCAGACAGACGGTACGAATTTGGTCGGGCATCCGGTGCAAAATGAATTCGCCGGAGGTGATTAAACCGTCACAACCTTCTTTCTGAATACCCGGCAAGCCACCGAGGAATTTATTGGTGACATCCTTGCCCAGCCCTTCTTTGCGGAAATAGCGCCCTTCAAAGGTGAGGATTTCCGGCTCACCTTTGCGGGTTTTGCCATCGGCGAGGAAGCGTTGCACCGAAAATTGCACGGTCTGCTGATCGTGAATTTTGCCGAGATTGTGGTTCAGGCGCGTCACTTCCAACCAATCCGCATCGGGCGTGACCATGCGCCAAGAGAGCAGGTTGTCGAGGCTAGTTCCCCACAAGACCGCTTTTTTGCCACCGGCATTCATGGCGATATTACCGCCAATGGTGGACGCATCTTGCGAGGTCGGGTCAACCGCAAACACCAAACCGTGCTTGCCTGCCAAATCAGAGACGCGGCGGGTAATCACCCCTGCCCCCGTGCGCACGACCGCCACGGTTTTATCCACACCCGGCAAATCATTGCGGTATTGCACTTCACTTAAGGATTCGAGCTTTTCGGTGTTAATCACCGCGCTACGCGCATCCAACGGCACGGCGCCGCCAGTATAACCTGTGCCACCCCCGCGCGGAATCACGGTCAGCCCCAACTCAATGCATTCGCCGACCAGCGCCGCCATTTCCTCTTCGGTATCCGGCGTCAGTACCACGAAGGGCAATTCTACCCGCCAGTCGGTCGCATCGGTGACGTGTGACACCCGCGCCAAGCCGTCAAACTGGATATTGTCTTTGCGGGTAATCTTTTGCAGACGCTTGCGGGTTTTTTCTCGCAAGTCGTATTCCGCCCGAAACATCTCCGCAAACTGTGCCAAGGCGTTGCGGGCAATCTGCATCAACTCGATGGTGAGCGCATTGCCATTGGCACGTTCTTCAATCTTTTCCACCCGTCCATTGAGGGTGTCGAACAGCGATTGCCGCCGCTCGCGATTTTCCAGCAAATCATCGTGGATGTAAGGATTGCGCTGCACCACCCACATATCACCGAGGATTTCCAGCAACATGTGCGACGAAATGCCGGTTTCGCGCTTTTCACGCAATGCTTGCAGGATTTCCCATGCCCGTGCGCCCAACAAGCGTTGCACGATTTCTTTGTCGGAGAATGAAGTGTAGTTGTACGGAATTTCCCGAATCGGGTGAGTAGCTGTCATGGTATTCACGAATGCTCTGCTGCAAAGAGGCGTAGTGTACCGCGCTGCACCATTGAAAAAAACCTGTTATAACGGAAGGGATTATCTAAATCCACAAGCGCTTGCCTTGGGCAATCTGTGCCATGACCTCGCGCTGGAAGTCTGGCGGGCCATAAGCAACCGCTTGTTGATCTTTTTGAAACTTGCCATCCACAATTTCTTGTTCCAAATAGACCAAGGGGCGACCGTGTTGCTCAGCAAACTGTTTCAGCCAATTCAAGGCTCGCGGGGGAATGCGTTTACCGACGGGAATCGCTACATCGACCGGCACACCGCGCCATTGGAATTTGTTGAACAGCACCATGACTTTGGCTTCATTGGGTTTCATCCAATCCGGCAGCGGACTGTTGGGAATAATCCAACCGCAGTTGAAATTGTCACAGGGGTCAATGGGGCGATTGGCGTAGTCGTTGCAACCTTTGCCGGTACTGTGCGGGCAAGGGCAACCGGGGTAGACATCCGCACCCTTGATGTTCATTTGTACCCAGCCGTCGCAACAGGCAGTGCAAGGCTGGCAAACCCTGTTTATCATGCCGCTTCTTTGGTTTGCTGGGCTGCCGCTTCACTCGCTGCCATCAGGCGCATCAATGTCCGCAATGCCTGATTAACCGCTTCAGCATCAGGGAACACCTTTGCCACATCAGCTTCTAAACCGACCATAACAATAAAACCTTCACGATAGGCTTTGTAATGTTTGCCACGTATCGCTGTCGAAAAGTCATACTCAGAACGTAAAGTATCTTGTTCAAGCTCAGTTTTCATATTGCTGTTCCT
>JBEUIR010000212.1:0-4690 GCA_040415395.1 Candidatus Thiothrix namsaraevi | reverse complement strand
CACTCGACATCCCAGAAAAATACCTTCTGGATTCCCCAGTGCGAACCGGAACTGGTGGATGTGTTGCGTTGCATCAAGCAAAGGGATTAGCCACTTCATCACTCGCTTGAAGGCTGATTTTTTCCAGTAATACGCCGCTGGCTTGTTCGCGGCTCAATACCTCCACCACACCATCCAACAGGGCTTTGAGTTTTAGGGCGAGTGCTAAACCAGCGGCATCGTGCGTAAGATCCAAACTACCGTGCAAGGACACCCGATCCAAACGGTTTTCAATGTTTAAACCCTGCAATAAGTGGGTTTCGGCTTCATTTTTAAAGAAATCCATCGGGCTATACTCAAGGTTGCGGTAACGGCATCACGTTAGCTTTGCTGAAAGCGTCGAGGCTAGGGAAAGGGTCAATGCCTGCCGTTTGCGTCAACTCAGCAATGCTCATCATTTTGTAGTTCCTGTTAGCATCGTTTGCAACCCAATACGCGCCACTTTCCCCCGTATTGGCATCGTAAATCGCTTTGAAATAACTGGTTGGCACTAACACCCGATTATTAATGCGTTGCAACGCGGCTCCCGCAAAAATGGCACCCGAAACCACATACAACTCACCGCGCTGCTTGGCTAAATCGCGGGTGCGCGACTCAATGCTTGACCACAACCCCCGGTTATTCGATGGATTTTGCGGGGTCATATTCGCGAGGGAAAAACTTTCACGCATCGCCTCTACCGTCGGCATATCACCGGCTGGAACCAAATGCCCGCGATCAAAACCAGAGCCTGCATAATCCGCCAATTCAGCACGTTCATCAGCCGGTAGACGTGGCTCAGCGTAGAAATTATCAGTGCGATTAATATCCATCAGCAGCTCGGCATACGTCATGTGCTCACTTGCCCATAACGGGGTGCGTGTCACCCCCGAATGCAGCACTGCAAATTCCGTAAAACACAACACCTGCGTTTTAGCCGCCAATTTAGCATTGACCAATTGCGGCATATCGCCATTAGCGTGATGCTGCGGGCAAGCACTGGCACTACTGCCAGCGGTACTCGCCGTAGCCCCCGTGTTCGTTGCACCAGAACCCGATGAGGCGGTGTTATTGGATGCACAAGCCGTTAAGCTCAATAAGGTAAATAGTGTGATTAACACACGGTTAAACATTGTATTCATCAGCAAAACCCAGCGTTCGACAAATTGTAAGTCTAACTTACAATCTGCAAGAATACTTAGGGTAATGATGCTTAGCGTATGGTATTGCGCAACACGCCCACACCTTCCACCTCACATTCCACCACATCCCCCGCTTGCAAATACTCCGGCGGTTCGCGCACAAAGCCCACGCCACTCGGCGTACCCGTGGCAATCACATCGCCCGGCTCCAGCGTCATTCCCCGCGACAACCATTCAATAATGCTGGCAACATCAAAAATCATATTGCGCGTACTTGATGCCTGTTTCGTCACCCCATTCACCCGACACGCAATCGCCAGCGCCTGCGGATCAGCAATCTCATCCGCTGTCACAATCCAAGGCCCCATTGGGCAACCGCCGTCGATGCTTTTGCCGAGGAAATACTGCTTGTGATTCAACTGAATATCCCGCGCACTCAAATCATTGATCACGGTGTAACCAAACACATGCGCCAAGGCATTCTCACGCGCAATCTTTTTGCCGCCTTTGCCCAGCACCACACCCAATTCCGCCTCCCAATCCAGTTGTGAGCAAGTATCCGGGTCAAACGGCACGGCGGTTTCATGCCCAATCACGCTGGTTGGGCATTTGGTAAACACAATCGGGTATTGCGGCGCTTTGCCGGTGCGTCCGATTTGGTTCGCGGTTTCTTGCGCGTGTTCCAGATAATTCAGCCCCAAGCACATGACGTTTTTACGCGGGCGCGGAATCGGTGCCAGCAGCGTCACGTCCGCCAATGGCACCCGCATCGCCGCCGTCAAGGTGTTACGCACGGCCTGCAAGTCGATGCCGCTTTCAATCAACGCCAACATATCGCGCCACGCGGGTTGATCAAACGCCGCATCCAACGCCGGAAGCAGGGCAATCTCCGCCTCGACAATGCCGACAAAACGCTGATTTTGATACTGACAACTGATTAATTTCATGGATTTAGACCAAAAGTGTGGGTGAAATAGCGGAAATAATGTAACTGTTCACATCCCTCTAAAAGAACCTCACCCCAACCCCTCTCCTTGACAGGCGAGGGGCTAAGAAATGCGACTCTTTCTCCCCCTCGCCTGTCAAGGAGAGGGGGCGGGGGGTGAGGTTCTTCATCGGGATTGTGGGTGAAGCTGCCTTAAGCCACAATCCCTGCGACTAAGCCGCTCACCCCGTCAACCATCAGTTTGCAGCCGGTGAGGAACAAAAACACGTAAGCGACTTGGAAAAACTGCTTTTCCGGCACACGGTGATGCAGTTTGTAGCCTAACCAAATCCCGAATGCCGCAATCGGCAACAACAGCACCGACGTACTCAAGTTGGTGCTGTTGAACTGCCCCAACGCCGCATAAGGAATCAGCTTCACGTAATTCACGATGGTAAAAAACAGCACCGTGGTCGCCTGATACACGGTTTTATCCAGCTTTTGTGGCAATAGGTAAATATTCACCGGGGGGCCGCCCGCGTGCGCCACAAAACTGGTGAACCCGGCGATACTGCCCCAAAAAATCCCCGACTTCGCCCCCGGCTTGCCCATCGCCAAGCGTTGGAAGGGCTTGAACCAATAATTCAACGCAAACCCGACTGCAATCAGCCCCACCAATAAACGCACATCGCTGGCACGAAAATACGTAAACGTGAGCGCTCCAATCACAATGCCTAGGAGCGCAGCGGGTAATAATTGCTGAAGGTGCGCCCATGACCAGCGTTTCCAAAAGGCTTTCAGCGCCATCAAATCCATTACGCACAAAATCGGCAGCAAAATCGCTGCCGCTTGCGCCGGGGGCATGGTCAGCGCCATTAACGGCACGCCCAATACCCCCAAACCGCCGCCCATGCCGCCTTTCGAGATGCCGACGATCAGCAGCGCCAGCACTGCCATTGTCAGTGTTAGCGGGTCAGATAATATATTCATCGGGCTAAGAAGTTGTGCTTAACGGCACGGTTGATAATGACCATTCGGCCAGCACGGAGCAGACAGCATTTCACCTAAGTTAGCGGCTCGCAAGCGTTCGCTGACCTCCAGCAAACGGCTCACCAAACCTTCTTCGACGGCAGCGTAAGCCTCGGAATCGACTTGGCGTTTCACCACAATCCCCAACAATTCGGTGATCGCATTGCCCACCGAATTCTGCGAAATCGTTACCACCAAGCGCCCTTTGTCATCACGGAACAGGATTTGCTTGTAAGCCGGTCGCCAGCGAATATCGTTGGCAAATTGCGGGTCTTGAATCACTTTTTCGCGCAAATCGCGTGCCACGCGCACAAAACGCTGATTATTCAGCAATACATCGTCAATCTGGTGCGGGAAGTTGGCGTTATCCGGCACTCGTGCTTCACCTGTGGCGACCATCGAGAAAAACGTGCGGTAAAAATCCAAAAAGCCGCGCAATACTTGCTCGTATTCGTGCCAGAAATACTGGTCTTTCAGGCGTTCTGCCCCGCCGACCACTTCCCAGCACGGCAAGCCTTGCGGGTAGCCGGTCAAGCGCAATGAGGCTTCTTCGGTGGGCAAGAGCTTGAGGATTTGCAAATCCAATACTTCCAGAAACTTGCCGTAAGCCTCGCTCAATTGCCGTAAAAATAACGTGTTATGCCCGCTATCGGTGAGGTTGGGGTTATTGGCATCGGCTTCCTTGGCATTGCGCAATTCTGCCATCGGGAACACCATGAAATGGTTGTGAATCATGCGGATACTGGGCACGCCCGGTTTGTTCAACGGCCAGGTCGAATCCAGGCTGGCTTCCCCGCATAAAATCAGGTGTTCGGCAGGGTCGGGGTATTTCTCAAACATGTAATCGCAGATGATTTGCGTCATCTTCGACCAGACTTTCTTTTCCTGACGTTTCATCTGATCGCGGCGTACTGGGCGACCCAGCGGGTCAAGAATGCGGCGCGAACAATCCAGAATAATCGAGGTGTCGAATTCCACGCTATGCCCGACCAGCTTGCGGTAGAGCAGCAAATCCTCTGGGGTGCGGAACAAGCCGTTTTCTTCGGCAAGGTTTTTCAGATTGGCGGGGCTGTTGAAAAATTCGACCTGTGTCATGCCTTCCGGCACTTTCAGGGACATTTGTGGGCAAGGGGTAGCGATTTCACGGGGTGCTGTTTTCATGGGTGCGGCATCACTTTAGTTATGGGAAAACTCCCGTGTGTTTTTACCCCGATCGGAACAGGTATACAAGCAGCAACACGAACAAAGCCAGCAGTAACCAGCCACCAAATTCTTCCCAGAGCATTTTCACCAAACCGGGCTTGGGGGCAGCCGAGGCTTTTTTCTGTTCCGGTTTGGTGTTGATCGCTTTTAGCACTTCTTCTTTCACTTGCTGGTGCAAGTCTTCGTGCATTCCTGGAATGGGTTTGGCATCCACTAGGGTCGTGACCATGTGTTCTTTGATTCCGGCTTTGAGACCGGCTTTCATGCCGTCTTCGTGACCTTTTTTAAAGCCTTCGCCAACACCGGTTTTGTAACCTTTCAGCAGCCCGTGATTCCACCCAGCGCGATACGCCAGCCAAGCCACAATCATTAG
>JBEUIR010000211.1:0-4691 GCA_040415395.1 Candidatus Thiothrix namsaraevi | reverse complement strand
ACCACCACCAGATACCAAAGATTTTGGTTACTTACATGAAACGTTGATTGCGCCGTCAGGGCGGAGGAATTGCTTGAGGAGCATGAGGCGTGGGTACATCATGCACAACCAGCGGTCGTGGCGGTCGAGTGTTTCGCCTTCCTTACCAACCGTTTCACCCAGCCAGCGGCGGATTTCGGGGCTGTTGACATTATCGTTGTATACCCAGCCTTCGTTGCCAGTGTTGTACGGCGGGTCGATGTAGATGCACTTTACTTGCCCGGCATAGCGCGGCAACAAGGCTTTCAATGCCAAGAGGTTATCGCCTTGCACAATCAGGTTGCCGCTTGCCACCTCTCCGGCGGATAGCTCCGGTACGGATTCGACCAAACGGAACGGCACTTCCTTGTGATGCGAGGCGACGGCTTGTTTGCCTATCCAGTTGAGCGTGGGCAAGGGTTATTCCTTTGAGCGATACGGTTAGTGCGCGTCAACATAGCGGGTTAAGGCGCATCCGTAAAGTGTTAGGTGGCGACGGCTGTATACTCGTAGCTCAAGCGTTGATCCCGCATTAACAACGCCTGAAAGTAAGTATCCACCGCCCGCGCTTGCCCAGCCGTACTATCTTGCGCATACATCGCCTGCCGAAACGCATTGCTGTCATGCAGCCCATTGGTATACCAAGCAATATGCTTGCGGGCGATGCGACACCCCGAATATTCCCCGTAAAACTGATACAACTCATCCAAATGCCCCAGCAACACCGCGTGGACTTCGGCAACCGTCGGCGGCGGTAATAACTCACCCGTTTGCAAATAATGCGCGATTTCCCGAAAAATCCACGGTCGCCCCTGCGCCGCCCGCCCGATCATCAGCGCATCTGCCCCAGTCGCCTCCAGCACCGCTTTGGCTTTTTGCGGGCTATCAATGTCACCATTGGCAATAATCGGTATCGTGACCTGGCGTTTCACCTCGCGAATCAGCTCATAACGCGCCTCGCCTGTGTACATCTGTTCGCGGGTACGCCCATGAACCGCCAGTGCCGCAATGCCTGCCTGTTCTGCCATTGCGGCAACCCGCAGAATATTTTCCGCGCCATCCGCATACCCCAAACGGGTTTTCAGCGTCACCGGCACATCCACCGCCGACACCACTGCGTCCAGAATCCGCTTAACCAAATCCTCATCTTGCAACAACGCCGAACCCGCCAGCTTGCGGCAAACTTTGCGCACCGGGCAACCCATATTGATGTCGACGATTTGCGCCCCATTCGCCACCTGATACCGTGCCGCTTCCGCCAGCATTTCCGGTTCAGAACCCGCAATCTGTGCCGAAATGGGGGCAAGTTCCCCGTCAAAATTGGCGCGGTACAAGGATTTTTTCTGCGCATACAAGGTGGCATCCACCGACATCATTTCACTGACGGCATGACCTGCGCCAAAATGTTTGCATAAAGTGCGGAACGGGCGATCGGTTACGCCTGCCATTGGGGCAACGATCAGGTTGTTATCGAGGGTGTAAGAGCCAATTTTCATCGTGTTCAGAAACGTATCGTGGGTGTGCAGTTTAACACGGCAAACCCCGCAGGTTGTGCTAAAGTATCTGCCCTGTGAAAAGCCACCTGTACGGAGATTTAGTGTGCGTTTAACCGTCGAACAATACCGCCAATGGGAACACAAAAAAGTCACGCTGTTGGGCATGTCTGGTGTTGGTAAAACCCATATTTCCAGTATGTTACGTGAGCATGACTGGTTTCATTATTCCGGCGATTACCGCATTGGTACGTGTTATCTGGATGAAGATATTCTTGATTTGATTAAGGAACAGGCGATGAAAGTGCCGTTCCTGCGTGAGTTATTGCGTAATGATTGGATCTATATCCGCAACAATATCCGCGTGAATGATTTGGGCCCGGTGCTGTCATTCGTGGGCAAATTGGGCAATCCAGAACTCGGCGGCGTGCCGCTGGATGCCTTTATCCAACGCCAAGCGCAATACCGCGAAGCTGAAATTGCCGCGATGCGTGATGTGCCGGAATTCATCCGCAAAGCTCAAACGATTTACGGCTATTCGCATTTCGTTAATGATGCTGGCGGCAGTTTGTGCGAGTTGGAAGAGCCGGGCGTATTTGATTTATTGGCAGAAAACACCCTGATTCTGTACATCAAAGTCACTACCAAAGACGAAGAGCAAAAGCTCATCGACCGGGCGCGTAGTGACCCGAAACCGTTGTATTACCGCCCGAATTTCCTGCGTGAACATTTAGCGGTATACCTACAAGAGCAAGGGCTGCAATACGCGGCAGAAATGAACCCGGATGATTTCACCCGTTGGGTATTCCCGCGTTTATTCCATTCGCGCTTGCCACGTTACGAGGCAATTGCGCACGACTACGGCTACACTGTTACCTCAGAAGAAGCCGCGCAGGTGCGTAACGAAGCGGATTTCAATGCACTGATTGAAAAAGCCATTGCCCGCCATGCATAACGTTGCTGGGTAAAGGGAGGGATTCCTATGCCACTGGTTGCACATACCGCATTACCGACCTTTGACCGGTTGCGTCAGGAAGGTCAAACGATCTTGAGCGAAGATTACGCTTTTAATCAGGATATTCGTGAACTGCATATCGGTTTTCTGAACATGATGCCGGATGCGGCGTTGGCAGCGACCGAGCGCCAGTTTTTTCGGTTGGTGGGCGAATCCAATCTGATTGCGCAATTTCATATCCACCCGTTTACGCTGGACAGTTTGCCGCGCAGTGACAAGGCGCAAGCCTATATTGAGCAGTACTACGAAAAGTTTGCGGATTTGCAGGAACAAGGGCTGGATGCACTGATTATTACCGGCGCAAACCCCACCACGCAACATCTGGAAGACGAGCCTTTTTGGGATGGCTTGTGTGATGTGGTGGCCTGGGCGCAGGAAAACGTTACGTCCACCCTGTGTTCGTGTCTCGCAAGTCACGCGCTGGTGCAACATTTGTGGGGAATCCGCCGTCGCCCGCTGGGTTGCAAGCGTTGGGGCGTGTACAGCCATGCCGTGACCATGCCGGAACACCCGTTGGTCAACGATCTGAATACGCGCTTTGACGTGCCGCACTCGCGTTTCAATCAGATTGATCGCGCCGAATTAGAAGCCGTTGGCGTGCAAATATTGGTGGAAAGTCAGGAGGCTGGCGTACACATGGCGGTCAGCCCGGATTTGTTCCGCATGATTTTTTTGCAAGCTCACCCCGAATACGATCAGGTGAGTTTGCTGAAAGAATACCGCCGCGAAACCATGCGTTGGTTTGAGGGGACGCGGGAGGATTATCCGCCATTCCCCGAAAATTATTTGCGCCCTAAAGCCAAAGCGATTCTTAACGAATACCGGCTGGCACAAGTCAGTGCCAAACGCCAAGGCAAGCCCTTGCCGGATTTCCCCGAAACCTTGTTGCTACCGATGTTGCACAATACCTGGCGCGATACCGCGAAAGTGTTTTACAGCAATTGGATCGGCAAGGTTTACCAGATTACCAATAACGACCGCAGCAAGCCGTTTATGGCTGGTGTTGACCCCAATGACCCCTTGGGGTTACGTCAAGCGCTGGGAATGCGCTAGACTAAGCGCATGAAAATCTGGAATTTTACCGTTTTATTGGTGTCATTAGTGCTATTAGTCGGCAGTCTGAAGGCATTGCTCGATTATTGGCAATACGACGAAATGGCGGCAGACGTGGCGCAATTGATGTTACATCAGGTGAGTGCGGCAGATGTGCGCCAACACGTGCAGGAATCCATCGCTAACAATAATCCCGCCGATGCGCGAATGTATTTAAGCCTTGCCAGCACCTTTGGTTACGCGGTTGACCCCGCTGAATTTGAGGCAGAATTGCAGCACTTGGAATCCCCACTCAATACCGCCCGCCGTACCGTCAATGATTTTGCCAGTGGTTTTGTCGCAGGTGAAGCCAGCAGCGGCGCGGGTGTGGCGGGTGCAATCACTGCCGATTTTACTGTGGTTGGGGATGCCCGCGATTTATGGGCGCAATATCAATTGTATGCTAAGGGTGAGCCAGTCAACGAATTGATTGTTACGTTGGCTGGCGTAGGGGTTGGTTTGACCGCTGCGACGGTAGCGAGTGCGGGAGCGGCTTCGCCCGCTAAAGGTGGTATTTCTACCACGAAATTGGCGGCGCGTGCGGGCAAGTTGACACCGGGTTTTCAGCGCTTTCTGCTCAGGCAGGGTTCAGATGTGTTCGATTATAAAGGATTTTTATTGGCAGCGCGTGCCGAAAAAAATATGGATGGCATCAGTAAAGCCGCATTAAAAGCTTATAACCCGCAAGCAACGCGGGCGCTTAAACAAACGGCAGAACAGGTGAATAATATTCGCAAGGCCAGTTCTACCGCTGATGTCGTACATGTATTGAAATACGTAGAAAATGGTGAAGATTTGATCCGATTGGAGAAAATTAGCCTAAAATACGGCACGCAGACTAAGGGTATCATGAAGTTTCTGGGGAAAAGTGCGCTGGGTACAGTGCGGGTGCTGCGTAAAACGACAGAGTTATTCATCAGTGTTTTGGCATCACTACTATCGTTTGTCGCTTTTTTTGTTTCGCTTAGCGGTATAAAGAGAAGCTGGAAGATCACGTCTTCCGCGTCTTGGATGAGCGCGAAAAACACCCCGAAAAGACAATGGCGCAACTCTACGACCCCGACAAAATGCCC
>JBEUIR010000210.1:0-4692 GCA_040415395.1 Candidatus Thiothrix namsaraevi | reverse complement strand
TACCTTGCAAACTCGGCAATTTCTCACGCAAAAAACCTGCCAACAACTGACGGCTTTCACCTTGTAAACGCGCCGCCCGCGCCAAAGTCTTACTCGCCGCAGGCCAACGCTGTTCCAACAACGGCATGACTTGATTGCGCAAAAAATTACGATCAAAACGGCTGTCTTGATTGCTAGGGTCATCTATAACATTCAGCCTATGCTGATTGGCATACACCGCCAATTCCGCCCGACTGCACCCCAAAAGCGGTCGCCCCAACGCCCCTAATGCAAATGGGCGAATCTCCGGCATCGCCGCCAGCCCATCCACCCCACTCCCACGCAGCAAATGCAGCAGCAACGTTTCCGCCTGATCGTTCTGATGATGCGCCGTCAACACGATTTCATCCGCTTGCAAGTGTTTGCTGAAGGCAGCATACCGCGCCGTCCGCGCCACCGCTTCCACACTTGCACCCGCCGGAATCACTAATTCCAAGGCTTCCACCACCAGCGGTATTTCCAAAGCGGTGCACACCGCACGGCAATGCGCCGCCCATGCCGCAGACATCGCCTGCAAACCGTGATCAATGTGCAGGGCGCGAAACGTAAGGTGAGGGTATTGCCCGCGCAGACTTGCACAAGCATGAAGTAAAACGTGCGAATCCAGCCCGCCACTGAAGCCAATCAAATAGTTAGCGGCTGGATACCGTTGAAAAAATTCGACTAAACTATTCCTCAAACTGCCCAAAGCCCATAATGCGCTGGTAACGCTTATCCAGCAGCTTATCCAACGGCATAGCTTTCAAATTACGCAAGTTGGTGTCGAGTGCTTCGCCGATGTTATGCGCTGCGGCTTTCATATCGCGATGCGCACCCCCCAGCGGTTCGGAGATAATCTGCTCAATCAAGCCCAAAGACTTCAAACGATCCGCCGTAATACCCATCGCATCCGCCGCATCCGCCGCTTTGTCCGCGCTTTTCCACAAGATCGACGCGCAACCTTCCGGCGAAATCACCGAGTACGTGGCGTATTGCAACATCATCACCCGGTCGCCCACCCCAATGGCTAATGCACCGCCCGAACCGCCTTCGCCCACCACGGTGCAAATAATCGGGATACGCAATTTCGCCATTTCGTACAAATTGCGGGCAATCGCTTCACTTTGACCGCGCTCTTCCGCGCCGATACCGGGGTATGCGCCGGGCGTGTCGATAAAGGTAATCAGCGGCAGTTGGAATTTTTCCGCCATCCGCATTAAGCGCAAGGCTTTGCGATACCCTTCCGGGCGGGGCATACCAAAATTGCGCTTGATATTTTCATTGGTATCGCGGCCTTTCTGATGCCCGATGACCATGACGGACTGACCACGAAACCGTGCCATGCCGCCAATAATCGCCTTATCATCGGCAAAGGCACGATCACCATGCAATTCTTTGAAATCCGTAAACAAATAGCGAATTAAATCCAGCGTATACGGGCGTTTAGGATGCCGTGCAAGCTGCGAAATCTGACGCGGAGTCAGTTTGGAAAAAATGGAACGGGTCAACGAGGCAGCTTTTTCTTCCAGCTTGCCAATCTCTTCGCTCAGGTTAATTTCAGCGTCACCGACGTAACGCAACTCTTCGATCTTTGCCTGTAATTCGGCGATCGGTTGTTCAAAATCCAGAAAATCCGGGTTCATGCCTGTTGTTTATCCGTTGACCCATGTAATCAAGCGATTAATTTTACAGTGCTTACACGCAGATTACGACTTTAAAAATACTGTTCCGTGGTGATATGCCCCGGCTTGTGGCGCAAATGGCGCTGCATCCCGCGATTTCCCAGCAAGGCTTTCATATCATTGAGCATATTATGGTTGCCACACAGCATGACGTGGGTATCGTCGGCGGTAATGGTTGTGCCAGCCGTTTGTTCCAGCATACCGGATTCTAAGTGAGTGGTAATACGCCCTTCCAGTCCGTGTGAATTGGCTTCACGGGTCACACAGCTAATAAAACGGAATTGCTCAGGGTATTGTGTGGCAAACGTTTGGATCAACTCGGCATACGCCAACTCATTCACCAGCGGCACACCGTGTACCAATACGATTTTCTGGAAACGCTGCCAAGGTTGCGCGGTTTTGAGAATCGACAAATAAGGCCCCAAACCTGTACCCGTCGCAATCATCCACAGATTCGGCACAGCGGGGATTTCATCCAACACAAAAAAGCCCTTGGCAGGCTGCGAAATGTCGAGGCTATCACCCGGCTGCAATCGTGCTAAAGCGTTGGAGAGTTTGCCATTAGGGACAATATTGTAGAAAATTTCCAACGCATCTTCGTCAGGGGCATTGATTAGCGAGTAGGATTTCGCCACCAGCTCTGTAGCGTCTGCGGTGGGGATAGGCAGTCGTAAAGTGACGAATTGACCAGCGATAAACGGCAACGCTTCGGTGCGAATACGCAAGGTCAACAAGCGCTCCGTCCAGCGTTGATTGCTCAGTACTTCAGCATTGTGCCAAGTAGTACGAATGATTCCGGTCATGGTGAGCCTCCAGCATTTGGGTCGCTAATGCCTCCGCGACGCGGATACCATCCACGCCTGCCGAGAGAATTCCACCAGCATAACCCGCGCCTTCGCCAGCCGGAAAAAGCCCTTTAACGTTTAGGCTTTGTAAATCCTCACCGCGCGTCATCCGCAGTGGCGAAGACGTGCGTGTTTCCACCCCGGTCAATACCGCGTCATACATCGAAAAGCCTTTGATTTGCCGTTCAAACGCGGGCAACGCTTCCCGAAGCGCTTCAATCGCGTAACCCGGCAAACTCGTCGCCAAATCGGTCAAATGCACACCCGGCTGATACGATGGCTCGACAGAACCCAATTGCGTCGAGGCTCTGCCCTTGAGAAAATCGCCTACCAATTGCCCCGGTGCAGAATAATCGTGACCGCCTAGTTCGTAAGCGCGGGATTCCCATTGGCGTTGAAATTCCATCCCTGCCAGCGGATTGCCGGGGTAATCGCTAGGCGTAATACCGACCACAATCCCTGCATTGGCATTGCGTTCTGCCCGCGAATACTGGCTCATGCCGTTGGTGACAACCCGCCCAACTTCAGAGGTAGCCGCCACCACTTGCCCACCCGGACACATGCAAAAACTGTACACCGAGCGCCCATTTTTGGCGTGATGCACCAGCTTATAATCCGCCGCACCCAGTAATTCATTGCCCGCATGTTTGCCAAATCGCGCCTGATCAATCAGCGTTTGCGGGTGTTCAATCCGAAAACCGAGCGAAAACGGCTTCTGTTCCATAAACACACCGCGCTCGTGCAACATCGCAAACGTATCCCGCGCACTGTGCCCCAACGCCATAATCACCTGATCGGCACGCAGTTGTTCCCCACTCGCCAGTGTCAAGCCACGCACCTGACCGGCTTCGATCAAAATATCGGTCACTTGCTGCTGAAAACGGATTTCACCGCCCAAGGCTTCAATCTGCGCCCGCATGTTTTCCACCATTTTCACGAGGCGAAACGTGCCAATGTGCGGTTTGCTGACGTAGAGGATTTCTTCAGGAGCGCCCGCTTTGACAAATTCCGTCAAAACTTTGCGCCCGTAGTGCTTGGGGTCTTTGATCTGGCTGTAGAGCTTGCCATCGGAAAATGTACCAGCACCACCTTCCCCAAATTGCACATTCGATTCAGGGTTGAGCTGATTTTTACGCCATAACGCCCAGGTATCTTTGGTGCGTTCGCGGACTTTTTTGCCGCGCTCCAAAATAATCGGACGCAAGCCCATTTGCGCCAACACCAAACCTGCCATCAAACCACACGGGCCAAAACCGACGACAACAGGGCGAATATCGGGTGCTTCTTGCACATGCGCCACAAAACGGTAAGTCGTATCAGGGGCAATTTTAACGTGAGGGTCATCGGCAAACTTAGCAAGTATCGCGACTTCATCAGGCAGCACAGCGTCTATGGTGTAAACCAACACAATCGCGTCACGCTTGCGAGCATCGTAACCGCGTTTGAAAACGCTAAAACTTAGTAAATCAGCCGTCGCAATGCATAAACGTTCGGCAATAGCCATAGGCAAAGCATCGGCGGGGTATTCCAGCGGCAGGCGCAATTCAGTGATACGTATCATGGGGCTTGGTCGGTGCGCTAATAACGTTAATACAAAAAAGCCCTTACAGACAATAACCTGCAAGGGCTTTTGATACAATCATGTCAAAACATGACGTATGAATATGGCGGAGAGGGCGGGATTCGAACCCGCGATGGGCTTTTGGCCCATACTCCCTTAGCAGGGGAGCGCCTTCGGCCTCTCGGCCACCTCTCCGGTACTGATTGAAGGCGGCAAGGATACCTTCAAATTTGCTTAACGTAAAGCCCTAATTTGCATTTTCTTCAATCACCAACGGCTCAAGGTGTTCGTGCCGAATGCGTTCAAAGATTTCTTCGCGGTGTACGGCAACATCCTTCGGCGCATTGATCCCCAAGCGAACTTGATTACCTTTTACCCCTAAGACCGTAACACTGATATTATCCCCAATCATGAGGGTTTCCCCTACCCTCCGTGTTAAAATCAACATATCGCATAATCTCCATATTGCTGCATTTATGTATCCCAAAAGCCCCGTGATACCCCTAAAGCATCATCACAGTCGTTGGTAGCGTCAACCATCCCATATTAGCACTTAACTGAGGCTTAACTATTTGCGCAAAAGTTG
>JBEUIR010000209.1:0-4696 GCA_040415395.1 Candidatus Thiothrix namsaraevi | reverse complement strand
TTTTTTGAAATTTTGCTTGACCGACTCTGAACAAGTTAGCATAATGCGCACCTCTTCCAGCGCATCCGTAGCTCAGTTGGATAGAGTACCTGGCTACGAACCAGGTGGTCGGAGGTTCGAATCCTTCCGGATGCGCCATCTCATTTAAAAAGGCTGACTTAACGTCAGCCTTTTTGCGTTACAGGAACTCCCCACTTTGGTGTTGCCACATTTCGTGGTATTTGCCGCGCAACGCCAGCAATTCGCTGTGCGTGCCTTGTTCGATAATCTTGCCATTTTCCAACACAATGATTCTGTCCATGCGCAGAATGGTTGCCAGTCGGTGCGCAATCACAATCGCGGTTTTACGTTCAATCAGCTCGAAAATAGCGACTTGAATCTGCTGTTCGGTGAGTGAATCCAAGGCACTAGTGGCTTCATCGAGTACCACAATTGGCGCATTTTCCAGAAAAGCGCGGGCAATCGCGATGCGTTGTTTTTCACCGCCGGACAGCTTCACGCCGCGTTCGCCCACCATCGTGTCAAAGCCTTGCGGCAGTTTGTCGATGAAATCCAGCGCACGGGCTTTGCGGGCAACTTCACGCAACGCCTCATCGGGGATGTCTTTGCCCAGCGCAATATTGTCGCGGATACTGCGGTGAAACAGATCCGGTTGTTGCGGAACCAGCGAAATTTGTGAGCGTAATGAAGCCAATGAAAACTCCGTAGCATCCACGCCATCGAACAAAATTCTACCTTGCTGCGGGTCGACAAAACGAAACAGCAATTTGGTCAGTGAGGTTTTGCCTGAACCAGAATGCCCCACCAACGCCACTTTTTCACCGGGTCGGATGTGCAGGTTGAAATCATGAAACAAGCCGATTTGCTTATCCGCTGTGCCATACGCAAACCCCAGTTGCTCAAAGCGAATGTCGCCTTGCGTAATGGTGTGGGTTGGCATATCCACGTGATCATCTTCTAAATCGGTTTGCCGGAAAACGTCTGCCATTTCACGCGCATCCGCCAATACGCTGAAAAAGCGCCGGAAATTCATCCCAAAATCCCACAGGTGTTTGATCAGGATGAGCAGCACAGTTTGGAACAACACAAATTCACCGATCTCGAAAGCACCGTTTTGCCATTCGCCGATCATCCAATAAATCAGCAGCAATTCGATGCTGAACACCAAGATGCCTTGCACCGCAAATGAAATGAAGGTCAATAGCCACGCGATATTGCGCACTCGGTAAGATTCATCCGCCAATGCGCCGATATTGGCACGTTCGTGCTGTTCCAGTGCAAAGCTTTTGACAATGGCGATATTGCTAATGCCATCGGCATACGCGCCGCCGAGTTTGGAATCCATCGCCGCAACGCGCAGGTCGAATTTCAATTTCCAAATCAGAAAGCCACCGCTCCAACCCAAAAAGATGGCAACCCAGATCAGAAAATACAGCGCAAACGTGGGGTGTTGCTGGTAAAAAATAATGAAGGCGAGGGTAATTTGCAGCATATTGCCGTAAAACTGAAAAATCATCCAGTCGATAATGGTTTCAAACGCTTTGATGAAACGGTTGGCCTGCTTGACTAAACTGCCTGCAAAATTGTTCTCGAAAAAATGGGCGCGTTGTTTTACCAGCACGTCAAAACAGCGTTTATCGAGTTTGTTTAAGCCCCAGCTTTGGAACATGATCATGCCCAGTTCCAGCGCTCGCCAACTTAGCCAAATGACGCCGTAAGTCATGGCGATGTAGGTCAGATTTTGCAGCAGTATGTGATGCGTATCCACCGTGAACGTTTTGGATAAGCCATTGGCAATTTCTTTGTAATATAGCGGTACTAACAGCTCCAGCCCCGCGCCGCCGGTGATGCCGATCATAACGACGACAAACCAGCCCCATTTCTGGCGGATGATTGCGCCATATTCCCGAAAAATAATATCCATGTTCTAACAGTCCCTTGTTGCTGCGGCTGCGGCTCTGGCGCGGGCTTCGATTTCGTAAGGGTTATCCCAGTAGAAGCTGCCGCCGCGTTGTTGCGCCCGTACCCCGGCGATAAAATACACGAAGGGGAATAAGCAGCCCCAGCGCTCGAATTGTTCTACATGTACCCGTTCATGCACCCGACTGCTGTGCAAGTGTTGGGGGGATACACCAGCAACGCAATGCCCGACAGTAATAGCATTGACCGCGCCGAGAAAGGGAATGCCACGCGCTAACCAACGCCCCACCCAGCCGCCCCAAATTTCTAAGACACCGGTGTGGAGGGCGTAACCACCACCAGTCCATTTTGCCAATAACGCTAACGGTAAACACCAAACAGTGATGGGGGCTACCCATAAATAGCTTATTAATGACGACCTGTTTGCGATTTTTTTCATGAATGATTGCACTTGAAGTTGGATAAGAACTGAACCGATACCGTGTGTATAGGGTCAGAACCCCGTATACTCAACAAAACGATTTAACAACTTTTAGTCATGACATTGTAGAGGATTCATTTCTTTGGCTGAGCATGAAACATTACAACATGGGGCTGGACTCTTAGAAAGCATCTTATTATTGCTGGTGGTGTCCGTTGGTGCAGTCGCTGCATTCCGTACTTTACATTTGCCGCCGATTCTCGGCTACCTATTGGTAGGCATTGTAATGGGGGAGAATGGTCTGGCATTTATTCCAGAAAATGAAAGTCTTGAGTTCATGGGCGAGGTGGGGGTGGTTTTCCTGCTGTTCGCGATTGGGCTGGAATTTTCACTGAAACAATTCATGGCGATGCGCACCACGATCATAGGTTTGGGCGGTTTACAGGTAGTGATTTCTACCTTGTCAGGCGTGATGATTTTGTCCTACTTTGGCGTGTCTTGGCAAAGTGCGTTGGTGGCTGGTGGCGCGATGGCGATGTCATCGACAGCAATTGTGGTTAAGCAATTGACGGATCAGGCGGAAATGCGAGCGCCGCATGGGCAGTCAGCCTTAGGGATTTTATTGTTTCAAGACATTGCAGTCGTTCCCTTTTTGGTCATGATTCCACTGGTGGCTGGTGGTGCTGAGTTGGAGATAAATACGCTCCAATTACTATTTTACGTGATCATGGGCGGGGTATTGTTTTTTGGCATGTTACTGATTGGGCGTTATACCTTGCGCCCATTGTTTCAATATGTTTCGCGTACCGAATCGGTCGAGTTGTTTAATATTACGGTATTGTTGGTGGCACTGACTGCGGCTTGGTTGACGCAATCCATGAATTTGTCATTGGCTCTGGGGGCGTTTTTAGCCGGGATGTTGCTGAGTGAAACCGAGTACAAGCACCAGATCGAAAGTGAAATACGCCCTTTCCGCGATATTTTGATGGGGATCTTTTTCATCACGGTGGGGACGAAGTTGGATCTCGCTATCCTGCCTTCATTGTGGTTGCCAGTATTGCTGCTGGTATTGGGCTTGATTGTGGGCAAAGGCTTGTTGATTGCGGTACTAACCCGGTTTTTTGTGAAAAATAATGCGACTTCATTGCGCACGGGGCTGGTGTTGGCGCAAGGGGGGGAGTTTGGGTTTGCCTTGCTGGCGTTGGCGTTAAGCAATGAGGTAATGTCATCGAGTGAAGCGCAAACGACCTTGGCTGCGATTGTGATCAGTATGGCGATTTCGCCGTTTCTGATTCGTTATAACGAGAAGATTACGAATGTCCTGTTGGCGGATACTTATACGCATCAGCGTTTTAAAGAGGCAGAAGAAGTCAGTACTGCCGTCAATGAAGTGGAAAATCATGTAATTCTCTGCGGTTATCGCCGTATGGGGCAGAATATTGCCCGTTTTTTGCAGGAACAAGGTGTGCCTTATATTGCGCTTGATCTTGACCCTGGCATTGTGCAAAGGACGTGGGAGGCAGGCGATCCGGTGCATTATGCTGATGCAACCCGCCCGGAAATTTTGATGGCGGCGGGTTTGGAACGCGCCCGTATGGTGGTGATTACGGTGATAGAGGTTGAGGTCGCCAAACGTATCATTGAGGCTGTGCGCCTTAAGCACGCTGATATTCCGGTATTGGTACGTACCCGTGATGAGCGTCACCTGCAAACCTTGATACGTTTGGGCGCAACCAGTGTGTTACCGGAAACCTTGGAAGCCACCCTGATGATTACCCAACGTATTGTGGAACAACTCGGTTTCAGCCCCGATGAAGTGTTTCAGATGACGGAAAAAATACGCCGTGACAGTTACCGTGCCTTGCACAGTTATTATCACGGTGAGCGCGATAACACCTTGCAAGTGGGCAAGAAAACCGAGGCATTTTTACACACCGTTAGGTTGCGGGAGGGGGACTATGCTACGGGTAAACGGATTGCAGCGCTGGAGTTGGAACGTTTTGCGGTATGCATTAAGGCATTGCGGCGTGGTGATATTCGTGGTGAAGAGCCTTCCGCTGATATTTCTTTGCAAGCTGATGATGTGTTGGTGCTGGAGGGAGCCAAGGCAGAGTGTTTCCGGGAGGTGGAGACTATTCTGCGTACCGGGGGGAAGCAGGCAAAAACGACTATTCCTGCCCCAGCGGATACTTGAGGAATCGCGGTTTAATTTGATCGTTTTTTAATCTATTTGTGGGTATGCCGGTACATTTTCTGTGTGCTAAATCTTTGCCGTTTTTCTGTGGTAAACTACCGTTTATCTACTCAATCTATTGGATAGATTTCACTCTGTGGTACTCTTTTATTCAGGATATG
>JBEUIR010000208.1:3055-4722 GCA_040415395.1 Candidatus Thiothrix namsaraevi | reverse complement strand
TGCTGCGCCCGCGCCGTTTTGGTAAAAGCCTGTTTTTGTCGATGCTCGAATATTATTACGACGCGGCGTATCGGGATGAATTCGATACCCTGTTTGGGCGCTTGGCGATTGGGCAGAATCCCACCCCGTTGCGCAACAGCTATCAGGTGCTATTCATGGATTTCAGCGGCATTGATACCGACGAAGGGCATGACACGATTCTCCAGCGCATCAATGAGAAACTGGATAGCCACCTGCAACATTTTTTGCGGCGTTATGCTTATCCTGAAACGTTTCAGCGCGAAGTGCTGGCAAAAACCTCACCCGCTGCCAAAATGCAGCATTTTTGGGACGTGATGTCCGGGCAAAAGCTGCTGCTGCTGATCGACGAATACGACCATTTTGCCAACAGCATCCTCGCCGCTGATATGAAACTGTTCTTACGGGTCATGGGCAAAGGCGGCTTTGTGCGCAGCTTCTACGAAACGCTCAAAACCGCCACACAACGCGGCACATTGGATCGGCTGTTCGTCACCGGTGTTACCCCCATTATGCTCGACAGCATGACCAGTGGTTTTAACATCGGGCAAAATCTCTCGCTGCATGAAGATTTCAACGAAGCGATTGGCTTTACCAAAACGGAAGTCCGCAGCCTGTTGCAACCGCTGGCGGATGCTTGTGCGTCGGACACAGAACAACTCTTAGCAGACGTAACCCGCTGGTACAACGGCTACCGTTTCAACATCAAAGCCCCTGAAACGGTTTACAACGCCAATATGGTGCTGTATTTCGTGAAGAATTTTGATCTGCGCAATTGTGAATATCCCGACCCAATGATGGATGAAAACATCGCCTCCGATTACGGCAAAATCATGGGCATGTTCAGCATTGGCAACCGTGACGTGAATTTTGCAGTGCTGGATGAGCTGATCAATACCGAGGTTGTCACCGCGCTACAACGCCGTAAATTTGAATTCGATAAAGGTTTTGATCGTGACGATTTCATTAGCCTGCTGGCCTACATGGGCTTTGTCACGCTGGAACGCAAAACCTTGGCGGGTGAAACATTCGTCATTCCCAATTACGCGATCCGCGAGTTTTACTTCCATTATTTCAAGGTAGAACTGGAACGCCGCAACCAGATCAGCATCCCCAATCAGGCGTTACGATTGGCGGTGGAAAAACTGGCACTGTACGCCGATATGCAGCCCTTGATGGAGGAAATGGTGCGTGCCTTGCAACTGCTTTCCAACCGCGATGCGATGGGGATGGATGAAAAGCACGTCAAGGTATTACTGCTGACGCTGCTGTACCAGACGCAAATCTATTTCGTGCAAAGCGAGCGCGAACTCAACCGCCGTTACCCCGATATTTTGCTGCTGGAACGCAACCCAATCGCCGTTCCCCACCAGCATTTGATCGAGCTGAAATACAGCAAGAAAAGCGACAAGGAAGCAGGTTGGGCAGCCAAAAAGCAGGAAGGTATCGAACAGGTGCAAGGCTATTTGCAACTGCCGGAAATTTCCACGTTGCAAAACCTTGTCGCTTGGCTGCTGGTCACGGATGGCGAGCGCGTGGAAGTGGTTACGTTCTAACGTCGCTCGTCACAATGCTTGCCGAAACGTCAGGTTGATACGCGCCTCACTCAGCAGTGGATGTTGCCCCGCCTTGAGTGGTGCAATGCCGTG
>JBEUIR010000208.1:0-2955 GCA_040415395.1 Candidatus Thiothrix namsaraevi | reverse complement strand
TTCTAACGTCGCTCGTCACAATGCTTGCCGAAACGTCAGGTTGATACGCGCCTCACTCAGCAGTGGATGTTGCCCCGCCTTGAGTGGTGCAATGCCGTGGAACACCAACCGTGCTTCCCCGCCCCACACCAACACTGATTCCGCCGTGTTAATTGTCCAGCTTAGCTATTCCTCTATTTGCCCTATACTTAAAGTAGTACGAGCACTGGAGAGACTGGATGTTAAAACAACTGCGTATCACCATTATCCTGTTAGCGTTATTGCCTACAGAGGGCGTGTTTGCTGATTGGTCTGTCACCAAGGTCATTAGCCTGAATCATGTTTTCTCGCCTTCTGACAATGACGGCTGGCGACCAGAAAGCGTCGTGCTGGAAAAAGCCATCAATGAGCGCAACTATTATTCCATCGGTATTTTGGAAAATTCCGAAGAACGTTTAGGGCTGATCCTCGGCTATTCCAGCATTTTTTACCAACGCGAAAAGTTTAACCTACACCGCAGCCTTTACCTCTCCAGCAATTACGAACGCCTGCCTGCGGTGATGCCCGTGCCGATGGTGGGCATCCGTTACCACCTGACCCCCAAGGTTGATCTGGTAGCGCAGGCCACGCCGGTTCCCGATCCTAAGGATGCTTATGTAATTTTTATGACCGGGGTTAATATTGATTTCTGAACAAGTCATTGACTAAAAAGGATGAGACATGGCAATAACACTGCAAATTCTTGGTGCGGCTGATGAGGTGACAGGCTCGTGCCATCTAGTGACGGTCGGTGACTACAAGCTCTTGTTGGATTGCGGTCTGATTCAGGGTTCTTGGCGGGATGAGGCACGCAACAGTGACCCGTTTCCGTTTGACCCTGCCAGCATTGATGCCGTTATCCTCAGTCATGCCCATATTGACCATTCCGGGCGCTTGCCATTGCTGGTGAAACAGGGTTTTCGTGGTTCCATTTACACGCATAAAGCCACAGCGGATTTGTGCCGCATTATGTTGCGGGATGCGGCTTACCTGAATGAGAAAGATGCCAAGCTGGAAAACCGCAAGCGCGAACGCAAAGGCTTGCGCCCGGTTGAGCCGCTGTACACCCTCCAAGATGCTGAAGCGGTGTTCCGCCATTTCCAGACATTGGACTATGCCGAACGCTTGGAGATCCTGCCACTGGCGGCGCTCAGGTTGATGGATGCCGGGCATATTCTCGGCTCAGCAATTGTGGAATTGTGGTTACACAGCGGCAAACACGACCGCAAGCTGGTGTACAGCGGCGACTTGGGGCGTTCCGGGATGCCGGTGTTGCAAGACCCCGCCATCATCAAACAAGCCGACATGGTATTGCTGGAAAGCACCTATGGCGACCGCCTGCACCGCGATTGGGACGCTACCCGCCTAGAGTTGGCAGACCTGTTCCGGGAAGTAACCGCCAAACAGGGCAATATCCTGATTCCTGCCTTTGCGGTGGGGCGTACCCAAGAAATCTTTTACCTGTTCGCCAAATACTTTGATGAATGGGGCTTGGGGCGGTGGCAAATTTTCCTCGACAGCCCGTTGGCTATCGAAGCCACGCACGCCTACGCCCAGAATTGTGACCTGTTTGATGATGAATCCTCACAATTGTGGCGGCAACACCGCGATAGCCCGTTGCTGCCGAACCTGCGGTTTACCCGCACGCCCGAAGAATCCATGCGCATCAACCAGCTACACAGTGGTGCCATCATTATCGCCGGAAGCGGCATGTGTAACGGTGGGCGTATCCGCCATCACCTCAAGCACAACGTATGGCGGCGTGATTGCCACGTCCTCATTTCCGGCTTTCAGGCACGTGGCACACTGGGGCGGGCGTTGGTAGATGGTGCAAAGCATATCCGCTTGTGGGGGGAAACCATCCGCGTTGCTGCACAAGTCCACACCATTGGCGGGCTATCGGCGCACGCCGACCAAGCCGCCCTGACCCATTGGTATGCGCAATTTGACCCACAACCGCCAGTGGTGTTGGTGCATGGCGAACCGGCTGCCAAAGCAGTCTTGGCGGAACACTTGCGCAATACTTTGGCGGCGCCAGTGCGCTTGCCGCGCTTCGGTGAAACCTTTGATCTGGTTAGCATCCAGAGTTTCGGGAAAGGTACGCTTGCCGAAACGTCAGATTGATACGCGCTTCACCCAACAGCGGATGTTGCCCCGCCTTGAGTGGCGCAATGCCGTGGAACACCAACCGCGCTTCCCTGCCCCAGACCACCACGTCGCCGTGCAGCAATGGCACTTTCAGCGCCTTATCACTGCGCTGCAATCCGCCCCACAAGAACGTCGCGGGCAAGCCCAACGATACCGACACAATCGGCGCGGTCAGGTCGTGTTCGTCCCGATCTTGATGCAGTGCCATTTTCGCACCCACCGGATAGCGGTTGATCAGGCAAGCATCCGGCTGGAACGCGGGAAAACCTGCCGCCAGTGCTGCGGCTTGCGCCAAGCTGCGGAAATCCGCTGGCAGCGCAGGCCAGGCTTGCCCACTCAGCGGGTCGGTGGTGCTGTAACGGTAGCCTTTGCGGTCGGTGATCCAGCCCGCTGTGCCGCAATTGGTCATCGCCACCGACATCGTGTAGCCGCCGGGCGTTTGCATGTGCCGGAACGGGGCTTGGGCAGCAACGGCGTGGATGCCTGCCAGCAAGCTGTCGGTGTGAGCGGTGGCGTATTGGCGCAATACCAGCGCACCGGGGCTTAAGGGTTCAGTCCAAGGTTCGGGCGAGGTGTTGAAGAGGTCGAGGTTCATGGGGGGATTTTAGCGCATCCGGGCGCGAGGTCGAAATTAAAGCCACGCAAGCCGACAGTGTAGGATTTCGTAGCCAGCCAACCCATGCCATCATTATCAAAATACGCGCCGATGGTACGTTTGAAGAAATATTTAACGGGTCAGGTCATCTAATATGGCAACAGTTTGCAGGCAAGACACTCCCCAGCAATGGG